>DATABT010000051.1:0-3206 GCA_036259455.1 Longimicrobium sp.
CCGCCTCCGATGCGCCGCACGGAAGCGGGTCGAGGACCGAGCCGTGGGCCGGATCACCAGCACGGGTGAGTAGATTTCTCAGTCGGCGCCATGGAAATCCTGCACGGGTTGAGTTCGGTGCAGGCGCCTCCTTCGAAATGACAGTTCGGCGTCGGGTCTGTTTACCTGCAACAAAATCGACGAAGAACCGAGAATTAGCCCTGCGGCATCTCACGCCGATCCTGCATCCCGGCTGACGCAGCCTTCGTGCAGGCAAATCGAATCTCCTCTGCCGTGCCGGCCTGCGTTCAGTTCGGGCCCCGGACGTGGAGCAGACAGCGTCCCGGCCAGTTCGTCGCTGGGCGCGGGGCCCCCACCAGTGCGGTACCAAACCCGCCTCTTCATGGAAGCCCGGAGCGTACCCATCCGGTGCTCCAGCTCCGGACGGCCACGCGTCGCAACGCCTTGAAGATGATTAGCGTTCGGTGAGATGTTCATCATAAACGCGTCCAGAATCCATTCCGTCAAAGAGCAGTAACTGCTTGATTTGAAATGGGCTTTAACTTCGTGCGCGGACGTGTGGTCCGTGAATATTCACGTTTTTCTCGCGGCCCGGCTTGCAGTTCCGCAGCCGCGCGCGCTAGTCTGTCGTCGACCGACCAGACGGAATCACCTTGCCGTGACCGTCAGGCATCTCCACTTTTTCGGACGCTTCCGCCCATGCCCGAGACGACGTCCCGGAACGCGCTGCGCACCGCCGACGCCAGCTTTCAGACGGCCGCCACGGTATGCCGGGAGCTGAACTACAGCATCGCCTACTCCCAGGCCGATCCGCCGCTGCCGCCGGAGCAGGACCTGGCCGCGCGCTTCTCGTACGCACTGGGCGCCATCACCACCCAGGGGTGGGGCGACTTCGCCTCCGACTGCGCGGAGACGGTCGGCGACGAGCCGGTGGACTTCTCGCTGTACCTGATCGCCGGGATCTGCGAGTACATCATCGGCGAGCTGAAGGGCGTGATCGATCTGGGGATCAGCCTGGTGGGGTTCGCGGGGGAGTACTACGAGTGCGCCGCCGACATCGGACGGCCGCTCACCATTTTCGACCTGGACCTGATCCTGGCCAGCGACCGGTGCGTGCCGTTTCACGACTCGGCGATGTCCATCATGTCCATACGCGAGTTCCTGGCGGAGGTGAACGAGCTGAGCCCCGAGGCGGTGCAGGAGCTGGCCCGCGAGGTCCTTCCCGTGGTGATGGACGTGTTCGTCACCGTGCTGGAGGAGGGGCTGGAGCTTCTGGGCGACCAGCGCGAGGCGATCACGGCCTGGATGCACGAGACGGCGCGGGACGCCGCCGCGCTCGGCCGGATGGTGGGCACCATCGTGGGGACGATCCTGCTGGAGCTGGGCACGGCCGGCGTGGCCCGGGCGCTCAAGACGGCGCGCTGGGTGAACCGCCTCCCCGGGACGGGGCTCACGCAGGTGGCGCCGGACGCGATGGCCGCGCAGCCGGAGGCACGGCTGGGCGTCCGGAGGATCCTGGCCGCGGCCGGACCCGTGCACCAGCTGGACGAGCTGGCCGACGTCTTCTTCAAGATCCTGCGCCGGAACCACAAGCGGTTCTCCAGGAACCTGAGCATGGCCAAGCTGCGGGTGCTGCGCAAGCATGTTCCCGCCGCGTCGCTGGCCCGCTTCGGGAAGTGGCGGCAGCGTCTGTCCATGGGTCTGGCGGCGGGCTTCCACAAGCACAAAGGTGTCGTCAAGCCGTACTCCCAGAGTGTCGTCGAGGTGCAGAACTTCAACCGGCGCGTGCTCACCTTTCACTACGCCGACGCCGCGCTGGACGCGGAGATCGACTACTTCGGCCTGCTGGCCCGCAAGGATGCCATCCTGCCCAACATCTTCGAGGCCAACCACATCTTCGAGGAGCGCCTGTTCCACGCGCGCAAGCGGGCGTGGTCCGCGGAGCTGAGGAAGCTGGGGTGGAACTCGCCGGCGGACATGGAGGCGGTGCTGATGAGCGCCGACGAGCACACGGGCAGCGTGCGCGCCATGCTGCGCCGCTACGGGCTCACGGAGGCTGAGGTGGACGCCGTCGAGCCGCCCAAGAGCATCACCCGCACCCTGCTGGACAATGTCCGCCTGCGCGAGGAGCTGAACGAGACGCCCCCCGCCGGCGTGCTGGTGGTGGAGCCGGACACGCCTTTCATCCAGGTGCTCAGCAAGTACGCGGAGCTGTACAGGGCCAACTCCGCAGACCTGTGGGAGCGCTCGCTCAAGGCCCAGTTCAACACCTGGCGCGCGGCGCTGGGGCTGACCGAGCCCGTGTACAGCTGACGCCGGAGTCCCCGATGCCCACGATTGTCGAATCTCTCGCGCAGATGGACACCTCCCGGCAGCGGTGGAGTCGGGTGGGGGAGCTGTGGCCGCAGGGCCCGGTCACGGGCCGGTCCGCGCAGCCGCTGGCCCTGGCGGACTACGTCCCGCTGCTCCAGGTCGCCGAGACGGCGGGGACGGAGGACCGCGCGCGCCGGCTGCGGGCCCTGCGCCGCCTGTACTACGGCCGCGACGTCCGCTGGGCCGAGGGGCGCCGCCGCGGCACCCGGCTGGACGCCCTGCTGGCCGGCGCCGCCCACGACCCGCCCCTGGCCTGGTCCGCGCGCCCCGGCGGGCTGAACCCCGCCACGGTGGATGCCCTGCACCGCGCCGGCTATCTGCTGCCCGCCCCGCCGGGCGCCCTGCCCCTGGACACCGGCGCCGTGCTGGCGGGGCTGGAGACGGCGTTCTCCGGGGGGTCGGACCTGGCGCTGGGGGCCGAGCTGGCCGTGGGCGTGCCCGCCGAGGGGACGGCGGGGTGGGCGGGTGACCTGGCGGCGTGGCTGCTGGAATGGGAGCGCCTGCGCGCCGCCGCCGAGGCCGCGCGCACGCCCTGGAACGACGCCGTGGCCGCGGCCCGGCTGGCGGCGGTGCAGGCGGAGCGCGTGCCGCTGGAGCTGCTGCTGGGCGCAATGGACGGCCGGGTGCTCGGCGCCCACCTGGAGACGACCGTCAAGGACGACGTGCAGGCCGCGCCCACCGCCGCCGCCACCCTGGAGGCGTACTACGGCGCCGCCGTTCCGGCGGAGCACCCGCACGTCTCCACGCGCTTCGCCGCCTTCGTGGCCGCCGCGCGCCCCGAGATTCCGCACACGGGCGAGGGCGCCGCGGTGGTGCTGTCCGACGACGCCGGG
>DATABT010000052.1:0-6503 GCA_036259455.1 Longimicrobium sp.
GCGTACCCCCAGCGGATGGCGGGCGCCAACCAGAGCCTGTTTCACCTGGTGACCCACCTGCCCCCGGAGGTGGAGCCGCGGGTGGTGGCCACGGCGCCCGGCCCGGTGGTGGACGCCTATCGCCGCGCGGGCGTGGAGTGCACCGTGCTGCAGGTTCCGCCGTCGCTGGACCGCTACGGCCGCGAGGTGCTGGCCACGGGGTGGTGGGCGCGGGCGGGGCTGGTCCGCCGGGACGTTCTTCCCTACCTGGCGCGGGTGCGCCGGCTGCTGTCCGCGTGGGGCGCCGACCTGCTTCACCCGAACGACGCCCGGGCGGCCCTGCTCTCCGCGCCGGCCGCGCGGTCGCTGGGCATCCCCGTGGTGTCGCACCTGCGCGGCGAACTGCGGGTGGGCCGCGCCGCGCGAACCGCCTTCGAGCTCCTCAGCAGCCGCATCGTCGCGGTGTCCGACGGCGCGCGCCACACGCTGTCGGCCCTGGGCCGGGCCCGCGCGGCCACGGTGTACAACGGCATCGGCGAGGTGGTGCCTCCGCCGGCGCGCTTTCCCTGGCTGGACGGCCTGCGCGCCCGGGGCGTGCGGGTGGTGTGCTGCTTCGCGTCGGTGGTGCCGTTCAAGGGGCACCACCACCTGGTGCGCGCGGCGGCGGAGCTGGACCGCCGCGGATGGGGGGATCGCGTGGCGTTCGTGTGCGTGGGCGACCTTCCCGGCGAGTACGCCTGGTATCACGAGGGGCTGCGCGAGCTGATGCAGTCGCTGCGCGTGCGCAACGTCACCTTCACGGGATGGAGCGACGTGCCTTTCGCCTTCTACCGGCACGCGGACCTGTCGGTGCTCCCGTCGGTGAGCCACGAGACCCTGCGCCTGGGCGGGCGCGAGTTCGCGGTGTGGGGGAACGAGGGTTTTCCGCGTACGCACCTGGAGGCCATGCGCTTCGGCCTGCCCGTCGTGGGAACGCGGATCGCGGGCGTGCCGGAGCAGGTGGAGGACGGGGTGACGGGGCTGCTGGTGGAGCCGTCGGACCCCGCGGGGCTGGCCGACGCACTGGAGCGGCTGCTGGCCTCGCCGGAGCTGGCGGCGCGGATGGGGGCGGCGGGCCGTGAGCGCGTCGAGCGGCTCTTCTCCACGCGGGCGTACGTGGAGGGCGTCCTGCGGGTCTACGCCGGCGCCCTGCGCGGGAGCGGGCGCGTTCCCGGGGTGAAAGGGGCGTGAGCACCCCCACGCGCGCCCGGCGAGCGCTGCACGTGGCCAACAACCCGGTCGGCGCGCGCAAGCAGGTGCTGCCGCTGGCCCTGGGGCTGCGCGAGGCGGGGTGGACGGTGGAGATCGCCGCGCCGCCGGGCCCGGACGCGGCGGAGGTGGAGCGCGCGGGAATCCGCTACGTCCCGCTGGAGATCTCGCGGAGCCTGGCCAGCGCGCGGCACGCCGGTTCCATCGCCCGGCTGGCTGCGCTGATCCGCCGCGGCCGCTACGACGTGGTGCACCTGCACGGCCCCATTCCCGGCGCGCTGGGACGCGTCGCCGCCGCGGCGTCGCGGGCGCGGGTGGTCTACCACTGCCGCGGCACGCTGTACGAGCCGGAGGACGCCTCCCCCGCGGCGCGGCGGATGAGCCGCGTCTACGCCGGGGTGGAGCGCGCGCTGGCGCCGCTGACCGCCTGGGCGCTCACGCTCAACACGGCGGACGCGGAGGACCTGGAGCGCCGCGCCCGCGTGCCGCGCGGGCGCATCACCTGCCTGGGCGTGGGCGGCAGCGGGCTGGACCTGCGCCGCTGGGACGCGTCCCGCTTCACGCCCGGGACGGTCGCCGCGATCCGGACGGGGCTGGGCGTTCCGGCGGACGCGTGGGTGGCGGGATACGTGGGCCGCATCGTCCGCGAGAAGGGGGTGATGGAGCTGCTGGAGGCCTTCGCCGCCGTGGCGCGCGAGCGGGAGGACACGCGGCTGCTGATGGTGGGCGGCGCGCTGGCCAGCGACCGCGACCAGCGGACCGTGGGCGAGTTCCGCGAACGCGTCCGGGCGCTCGGGCTGGAGGGCCGCGTCGTCCTTACGGGCTGGCTGGACGACCCGCGCGACGCCATCGGCGCCATGGACGTGCTGGTGCTCCCCTCCTGGCGCGAGGGGTTCGGGCAGGTGCTGGTGGAGGCGGGGGCGCTGGGCGTGCCCGTGGTCGCCAGCGCCTCGCGCGGTGCGCGGCAGGCGGTGGTGGACGGGGTGACGGGCCTCCTGGTGCCCGTGCGGGACCCGGAGGCGCTGGCGGGGGCGCTCCGGCGCCTGGCGGGGGACCGCGCGCTGGCGGAGCGGATGGGGCGCGCGGCCATGGAGCGCGCGCGGAGCGAGCTGAGCCAGGAGCGCGTGGTGCGCACCGTGCTGGAGGTGTACGACCGTGTGCTCGGCTGACGCCGCGGGCAGGCCGCGCCCGGGGCGCGGCTGGGTGAAGCGGACGGTGGACGTCATCGGCGCCGCGGCCGGGCTCCTTCTCCTCTCCCCCGTACTGGCCGTCGTCGCGCTGCTGGTGCGGCTGGAGGGGCGCCCCGTCCTTTTTCGCCAGTCGCGCCCCGGGCTGCACGGCCGCGCCTTCACCATGTACAAGTTCCGCACGATGCGGGGCGAACTCGACGCGGCGGGGAACCCCGTCCCCGACGAGGAGCGCATCACCCGCCTGGGGCACGTGCTGCGCGCCACCAGCCTGGACGAGCTTCCGGAGCTGTTCAACGTCCTTCGCGGCGACATGAGCCTGGTGGGCCCGCGCCCGCTGCTGATGGAGTACCTGCCGTACTACACGCCGGAGCAGGCGCGGCGGCACGAGGTGCGCCCCGGCATCACCGGGTGGGCGCAGGTCAACGGCCGCAACGCAATCACCTGGGAGGAGAAGTTCCGGCTGGACGTGTGGTACGTGGACCACCACACCCTGCCGCTGGACCTGAAGATCCTTTTTCTCACCGTCTCGCGCGTGGTCCGGCGGCACGGGGTGAGCCCGGAGGACCAGGTGATCATGCCGCGCTTCCGCGGCTCTCCCACGGACTCCGGCCCGCCCGCCCGCGGCCCGGAGCCCCACGCCCGCTGAGCCGAGGCCGATGCGCATTCGACCGCCCGGGTTCGCCCGCTTTCGCGACCTGGCCCCCGCCGACGTCAACGTGGACCTGCAGATCCACACCGACCAGACGGACGGGCAGGCCTCCATCGAGCAGATCCTGGAGACGGCCAGCCGGCGCGGGCTGGGGGCCATCGCCTTTACCGAGCACGTGCGGTACTCCACGGACTGGTTCGCCGGGTTCGCGGAGCGCATCCGCCGCGAGGCCCAGCGCTTTGCACACCTCGACACCTATGTCGGGTGCGAGGCCAAGGCGCTGGACCCGGACGGCGGCTTCGACTGCCCGGAGTCCATCCTCCGGGCCTGCGACATCGTGCTGGGAAGCGTGCACCGGCTGCCGGACGGCAAGGGCGGGTTCCTGCGTTTCGAAGAGATGGCGCCGGACGAGCTGGCGGAGATGGAGTGCGAGTACGCGCTGGGGCTCATGCGCTCCGCCCCCATCCACGTGCTGGCGCACCCCGGGGGGATGTACCAGCGCCACTTCGGCGTGTATCCGGAGCCGTATTTTCGCCGGATGATGGAGGTTTCGGTACGGACGGGGGTGGCCGTAGAGATCAATTCGTCCTATCTTCGGGATGTGGAGTCCTTCCTGCGCCTCTGCGAGGAAATCAACCCCTACGTCTCCGTCGGCTCCGACGCGCACCGCCTGGACGAGCTGGGGCGGTGCAGGGACACGCTGCTCGGTACCCCCTGGTTCGCTGCATGAAAGTCCTGGTCACGGGCGCGGGCGCGCTCCTCGGTCAGGGAATCATTCGTTCCCTGCGCCTGTCGGGGCTCGCTCCGGAGATCGTCGCCGCGGACCCCAGCCCCCACGCCGTGGGACTGTGGTGGGCGGACCGCCGGCACCTGATCCCGCTCGCCTCCGACCCCGGCTACGTGCAGGCGCTGCGGGCGCTGCTGCGGGCGGAACGGCCCGACGCGCTGCTGGTGGGGACGGACACCGAGCTCCCCCTGATCGCCGGCGTGCGCGAGGAGCTGGAGGCGGAGACCGGGACCGCCGTCCTGGTCAGTCCGCCGGACGTGGTACGGATCGCGGACGACAAGTGGCTCACGTACGCCTTCCTGCGCGACCAGGGGCTGCCGGCCCCCGCGTCCGCGCTCCCGGAGAACGCGGAGGCGCTGGCGGAGGAGATCGGGTTCCCGCTCATCGTCAAGCCGCGGGTGGGCGCGCGCTCCGTCGGCGTGTCGCGGGTGGAGACCCTGGCGCAGCTGCGGCGGGCGCTGGAGGGGCGCGAGGGGCTGGTGGTGCAGGAGTGCGTGGCCTCGGACCACGACGAGTACACGGCCGGCACCCTCTGCTTCCCGGGCCAGCCGACGCTCTCCATCGTCATGCGGCGCGACCTGCGGGACGGCAACACCTGGCGCGCGTACGTGGAGCATTTTCCGGAGCTGAACGCGCAGGTGCGGACGATCGCCGGGGCGCTGCGATCGTACGGCCCCGCCAACTTCCAGTTCCGCGTGAGCGGCGGCCAGGCGAAGGTGTTCGAGATCAACGCCCGCTTCTCGGGGACCACGCCGCTGCGCGCGCGGGCCGGCTTCAACGAGGTGGAGATGGCGCTGCGGCACGTCCTCTCCGGAGAGCCGCTGGTGCAGCCGGAGGTGCGCCGCGCCGTGTTCCTGCGCTACTTCGAAGAGCAGATGGTGCACCCGGAGGAGGTGGAGGCCGTGCGCGGCGAGCCCGCCCTTCGCGGCGCGGGATGAGCGGCGGCGCGGAGCGGATGCGCGTGGCGCTCACCGGCGCCACGGGGACCATCGGCTCGCGGCTGCTGGACGCGCTGCGCGCGGCGGGGCACGACGCCGTCGCCCTGGCCCGGCCCGGCGCCGGGATGGACGCGCTCCGGGCAAAGGGCGTGAAGGTCGCCGGCTGGGACCTGGACCGGCCCGAGGTCGATCCGGAGGTGCTGCGGGGGGTGGATGCCGTCCTGCACCTCGCCGCCTACATTCCCCCGCGGATGGACGACCCGGCGGAGGCGGAGCCCTGCCTGCGGCGCAACGCGCTGGGAACGCTGGGGCTCCTGAGGGCCGCGCGGGAGGCGAAGGTGCGGCGGTTCGTCTACTTCTCCTCCGGGCAGGTCTACCAGCGCCAGGACCGCCCCGTGCGGGAGGACGATCCCGTGTATCCCGCGGCGCGGGCGCCGTACTACCTCACCAGCAAGCTGGCCGGAGAGGTGTACGCGAGCCATCTTGGTAGCACGGGGTCGATGGACGTGGCCATCCTGCGCGTCGCCTCCGTCTACGGCCCTGGCTGCCACGGACTGGTGACCCGGTTCCTGGCCCGGGCGGCCGCGGGGGAGCCGATCGTCGTGGTGAACGACGGGCGGTACCGCGTGGACCTGGTGTTCGTGGACGACGTGGTGGACGCCGCCGCGAAGGTGCTGGAGCGCCGGGCGACCGGCATCTTCAACGTGGGGTCCGGGCGCGGCGCCGCCATCCGCGACGTGGCGGAGATCGCGCTGCGGCTGAGCGGGGCTCACCCCTCGCTCGTGCACAGCCGTCCGGGGCCGGACGACCCCGGCTTCTCCGCGCTGGACGTGGGCCGCGCGGCGCGGGAGCTGGGCTACGCGCCGCTTTCGCTGGAGGAGGGGATGGCGCGCTGCGCCGCCGTCCCCGTGTAGCGCGGCAGGGACGCGCGGAACCCCTGTCGTTCGTCGCCCCGCGGCTTTCTTCCGCTCCGGGCACCTGGTGGACCTGAACCGGCACCGAGCAGTGGAGCATCCGAGAATCTATCTCTCCCGTCCGCACATGGGCGCCGACGAGGAGATCCTGGTGGGAGAGGCGTTCCGCTCCAACTGGATCGCCCCGCTGGGTCCCCACGTGGACGCCTTCGAGCGGGAGTTCGCGGAGATCGTGGGCGCGCGCAACGCCGTGGCGCTCAGCTCGGGCACGGCCGCCCTGCACCTGGCCCTGCAACTGGTGGGGGTGGGCGCCGGCGACGAGGTGCTGGTGAGCACGCTCACCTTCTCCGCCAGCGTGAACCCCATCGTCTACCTGGGCGGCGTTCCCGTCTTCATCGACTGCGAGCCCGGCTCGTGGAACATGTCGCCCGCGCTGCTGGCGGAGGCGCTTCGCGAGCGGGCGCGCCGCGGCAGGCTGCCGCGCGCCGTGGTGGCGGTGCACCTGTACGGCCAGAGCGCGGACCTGGACGCCATCCTGGCGCTGTGCGAGGAGTACGAGGTGCCGCTGGTGGAAGACGCGGCCGAGGCGCTGGGGGCCACCTACAAGGGGCGCTCGCCGGGCACCTTCGGCCGCGCGGGGATCTTTTCCTTCAACGGGAACAAGATCATCACCACCTCCGGCGGGGGGATGCTGGTCTCGGACGACGAGCCGCTCATCGCGCACGCCCGCAAGCTGGCCACGCAGGCCCGCGACCCCGCGCCGCACTACCAGCACTCGGAGATCGGGTACAACTACCG
>DATABT010000053.1:0-2826 GCA_036259455.1 Longimicrobium sp.
CGTACGCGGACTGCATGAAGATGGCGAACACCGCCCCCGAGCATGCCCGCGCCCGCCTGCGCGCCGCCTGCGCCAACCTCCCCGACGCGCCGCTGTAGCGGCAGAAAACCTTCTCACACAGAGCAACGGAGAAACAGAGGAAGACAGTCGAACCTCCTCTGCTTTCTCTGTTGCTCTGTGTGAGCTTTCTTATCGACCCTCGGCGCGGAACGGATCGTGCTGAATTACGATACGGTTGTGTTCCGTAATCAGCCAGTGCAGGATTCGGGGGATGGAAATCGAGACGCGAGGACGCGGCAGGCCCCGGAGCCGGGAAGCGCACGACGCCATCCTGGCCGCGTCGCTGGAGCTCATCCGCGAGGCAGGGTTCGACGCTCTGGCGATGGACGCGATCGCCGCGCGGGCCGGCGTGGGCAAGGCGACCGTCTACCGGCGCTGGAAGAGCAAGGAGCTGCTGGTGGTGGAGGCGATCGACGACATCGTCCGCGCCGTTCCCGATCCCGACACCGGCAGCACGCAAGGCGACCTGATGGTGCTGATGAATGCCACGCTGCGGATGTACGCCGACCCCGCCACCGCCGCGCTCCTCTCCGGCCTGGTCGCGGCGATGGTCCGCAGCGAGGCCATCGCGAACGCGGTGCGCGGCGGCTTCGTGGGGATGCGGCGCGACGCCATGCGCCGTGCCCTGCTGCGTGGCATGGCCCGCGGCGAGCTGCGCGCGGACACGGACCTGGAGCTCGCGCTGGACCTGCTGAGCGGGCCCCTGCTCTACCGCTACCTCATCAGCGGCCTGCCGGTGGACGAGCCGCTCGCCCGCGGCGCCGTGGCCGCCGTGATGCGCGCCTTCGGCCCATCCGCACGATCCGAGGACGACAACGTGGAGGTGGTGCGATGATGGATTTTCTCTCCGACAACGTTCGCCGTGACCCGTATCCCCACTACGCCCGGCTGCGCCAGGCCTCGCCCCTGCTGCACGATCCGCGGATGGACGCGTGGATGGTGTTCGATTACGACGGGGTCCGGCGCACGCTGCAGGACCACGAGGCGTTCAGCAGCAGCCCGGTGACGGCGCGACGCGCGGCGCCGGACTGGTTCATCTTCGCCGACCCGCCGCGCCACACGCGCATGCGCGGGCTGCTGGCGCGCGCCTTCACGCCGCGCAGCGTGGCCGCGCTGGAACCGCGCATCCGCTGGCTCTCGCGCGCGCTGCTGGACCGCGGCATCGAGCGCGGGGAGATGGACCTGGCGGCGGACTTCTCCGTTCCGCTCCCGCTGCTGGTGATCGCGGAGATGCTGGGGATTCCGGTGGCGGACCGCCCGCGCTTCCGCCGCTGGAGCGACGCCATCCTGGACCTGAGCCACACCCTTCCCGGCGGCGAGGGCGCCGAGCGCGCGTCGCAGGCGTACCGCGCCGCGACGGCGGAGATGCACGACTACGTGGCGCGGCTGGTGGACGACCGCCGGGTGGATCCGGCGGAGGACCTGCTGACCCGCCTGGTGCACGCCGAGCTGGACGGCGAGCGGCTGACGACCATGGAAATCCTGGGCTTTGTCCAGCTCCTGCTGATCGCCGGCCAGGAGACGACCACCAACCTGCTGAACAACGCCATCCTCTGCTTCATCCGCCATCCGGAGCAGCTGGCGCGCGTCCGCGCCGTGCCGGAACTGCTGCCGTCGGCCATCGAGGAGGTGCTGCGCTACCGCTCGCCGGTGCAGTGGATGTTCCGCTTCGCCCGCGCGGACGTGCGGATGCACGGCCGCACCATCCCTGCCGGCACCATGGTGCTGCCGATGATCGGCTCGGCCAACCACGACCCCGCGCATTTCGCCGATCCGGCACGATTCGACGTGGCGCGCGATCCCAACCCGCACCTGGCGTTCGGGCACGGCATCCACCACTGCATCGGCGCGCCGCTGGGCCGCCTGGAAGCGCGCATCGCCCTCGGCGACCTGCTGGAGCGCCTGCACGACATCGAGCTCGCGAGCGACGCGCCGTGGGAGCCGCGCCGCGCCCTGCACGTCCACGGCCCCGCGCGCCTGCCGATCCGCTTCACGCCGGGTGCGCGGATGGCTGCCGCCACGGCATAGTCCCCGAGGCGAAAGCCAGGCGCGCTGTGGTAGTTCCTCAATCCGGACATGGTTTCCTGAGGGAGCGCCTTCGCGGACCCGACCTTGACACGGACTCTTGTGGCGCGACCGAAGGATCTCCTCCGCGCGCGCTGGGACGCAGCCCTTATGCACGAATGCCGCCTTCCGGTGGCCGCGGGCGAGATCCTTCGGTCGGCGCCGTGATATTCTTGAACGGCCGAGGCTCGGCGCGCCGCCTCCCTCAGGAAGCAAATGCCGTTTCGGTCAGAGCCACCGCCGACGGTCTCCGCGCGCAGGTGGCGCTCGCCGAAGTAGAAGGCGTCGATACCGATGACGGCGAATCCGCGCCTCACCAGTTCCTCGGCGATGGCGCGGCCTCCGTACAGGCGCTCGCGGTACTCTCGCAGCACGGGAGATTCGTCCGGGCTGGAGACGAGCTTGGCGGCGCCCCACGCGTACTGTCCGCCGTGGCAGTGCAGCGCGACCACAGCCGGCAGCCGGCCTCGCCCGCCCGTCGGCACCAGCACCCGCGCGGGGATGTCGTACGCGGGAGATGCGTGGATGCGGACGTGCTCGACGCGGAAGCCGCCGCGCTCCTCCACGCGCACCGTCTCGCCGCGGACGGGTGATGGGGCTGGATCGAAGGAAGGGTGACGATGGAAGGCGGGGCGGGCGACGGACTTCCACTCGTCCAGCGAAGTCCATCGATCATCCAGGAACGACAGCGACGGCGCGCGC
>DATABT010000054.1:0-7858 GCA_036259455.1 Longimicrobium sp.
CGGGCGCGCGGCGGCCCAGCGCAGGGTGGCCAGCGCCCGCGGCTGGAGGGGGCGCTGGAGAGCAAGCGCCTGCGCGAGGCCGACCTCACCGAGCGCATCGCCTTCTTCGAAGCGTACGGCGGGCTGGCGGGGGCGGAGGGCGTGCCCCTGCTGGACCGCATCCTCAACGGCAAGAGCTGGCTGGGCCGGCGCGAGACGGGCGAGATGCGCGCCTGCGCCGCCCTGGGCCTGGGGCGCATCCGCCACCCCGCCGCGGAAAAGGCGCTCGCCGCCGCCGCGGCCGATCCCGACCCCGTGGTACGCAGCGCGGTGGGGCGCGCGCTGAGGACGGTGCGCCAGTGACGCCGCCGGAGCAGACGGCCGCGCCGGCCCCCGCGCATCCCGAGCCGCGCGCCCACCCCGGCATGGTCGGCGCCGACGACCGCGGGCTGCAGCGCCGCGGCCGCGACCTGCTGTTCGCCATCGCCACGGCCCTGCGCTCGCTGCAGCTGTATCCGCTGGAGAACCAGACCGTCGTCACCGCGCTTACGGAGCTGGACTTCATCACCCAGGAGCTGCTGCAGGCGGAGGAGCAGATCACCATTCGCTTCGTGGGCGACTTCTTCTTCGTCAACGACCTGCGGCTGCGCGTCGACCTGCAGTCCTACGCCACCTACGGCACGGTGGGCCGCGCCCTGGCGCGCCACGGCATCGGCGAGCTGGAGGTGTTCCGCGGCGCCACCGTCCCCGAGTGGACGGCGCTGCTGGCGCTCGTCAACGCGGAGCCCGATCCCGAGGACCGCTTCGGGGGGTTCCTGGAGCGGCTGGGACGCACGGCGGTCCTCCACCTCGCCGTGGGCCCGGACCGGGAGAGCGAGCCGGACCTGCGCGACGAAGAGTCGCGGCGCATGGCCAAGCGCGCGTACGCGCAGACGGTCGCCGTGGCGCGCGAGGTGATGGGGGGAATGCGGATGGGCAAGGGCGTGAGCCTGCGCCCCGTGAAGCGCGCCGTGCAGTCCATCGTGGACCAGGTGCTGTCGAACGAGACGTCCATCGTCGGCCTGACCACGCTGCGCGACTACGACGAGTACACCTTCACCCACTCGGTGAACGTGTGCATCTTCTCCGTGGCGCTGGGCAAGAAGCTGGGGCTGAACAAGCACCAGCTGTACGAGCTGGGGCTGGGCGCGCTGCTGCACGACGTGGGCAAGGCGCGCATGCCGCTGGAGCTCATCAACAAGACCGGCCCGCTTACCCAGGAGGAGTTCGGGGTGCTGCAGGAGCACCCCACGGAAGGGCTGCTGTCGATGTTCGACATGCGCGGCCTGGCGGAACTCCCCCTGCGCGCCATGCTGATGGCGTACGAGCACCACATGAAGGTGGACCAGACGGGCTACCCGGTCAGCGCCCGCCCGCGCGACCCCACGCTCTTCGGGCGCATCGTGGCGGTGGCGGACGGGTTCGACGCGGCCACCACCAAGCGCAGCTACCAGGCGCAGCCCTGGCCGCCCGACCGCGTGCTGCGGGAGATGCGCGACAACCCGGCGCGCGGCTTCGACCCTCTGCTGGTGAAGGCGTTCATCAGCATGACGGGAATCTACCCGGTGGGGAGCGTGGTCATCCTGGACACCTTCGAGCTGGCCATCGTCTGCGAGCGCAGCCGGCTGCCGGAGGCCATGCACCAGCCCATCGTCCAGGTGATCTACGACTCCATGGGGATGCGGCTGGAGCCGCCGCGCCGCCTGGACCTTTCGGAGACGGACCCCGCCACGGGCACGCCGCTGCGCAGCATCATCAAGACCACGGACCCGGAGCGGTACGGCATCGATGTCGGCGACTACTTTGTCTGATCTTTCGCTCGCGGACGCCTTTGCCGCCGCCCGGGCCGCGGACCGCGCGGCGCTGGTTCCCTACGTCACCGCCGGACATCCATCCCCCGCCGGCACCGCCGGGCTGCTGGCGGGGCTCGCGGACGACGGCGCGGACGTGATCGAGCTGGGCGTGCCCTTCAGCGACCCGCTGGCCGACGGGCCCACCATCCAGCGCTCCTCGTTCGAGGCCATTCAGCAGGGCGTGGACCTGCGCTGGACGCTGGACGCGCTGGCGGACTTTCGCGCCCGGCGGCAAACCCCCGTGGTCCTCTTCACCTACCTGAACCCCGTGCTGCGCCACGGCCTGGACCGCTTTCTGGACGATGCCGTCCAGGCGGGCGCGCAGGGGGTGCTGCTCACGGACCTGCCGGTGGGCGCGGACGCGGCGCTGGAGGACCGCATCAACGCCAGCCCGCTGGACCTGATTCGCCTGGTCGCGCCGACGACGCGGCCGCAGCGGGTGCGGGAGATCGCGGCGGCGGCGCGCGGCTTTCTCTACTACGTCTCGCGCACGGGCGTGACGGGCGCGCGGCAGGAGCTGGCGAGCGGGCTGGCGGCCGAGGTGGCGGAGGTGCGGCGGATGACGCGGGTGCCGGTGGCCGTGGGCTTCGGCATCAGCACGCCGGAGCAGGCGGCGGCCGTGGCGCGGGTGGCGGACGGGGTGGTGGTGGGCAGCGCGCTGGTGGACGCGCTGGCACGGGAGGGGATCGAGGGCGGCCGGCGCTTCGTGCGGGAGCTGCGCACCGCCGTCGAGAGCGCCCGCCGCGCGTGACGGAAGAGCGGCTTTCCCCGGGGGCGGTTCGCCTCCTGCGGGTCTATGCGCGCGCCCTGCAGCTGCTGGGCGCGCTGGTGCTGCTGGCGTCCGTGATCCTCTACCCGCCCTCCGCCATGGGGTGGATCGCGGCGGTGGCGGGGACCGCCGCCGTCGCGGCGCTGCGGATGGGCGCGGTGAGCCTGAGCAAGTTCGCCTACGTCACCATGACCGTGGTGCCGGTGGGCGCGCTGACGCTGCTGGGCGAGCCCGTCTCCGCCATCGTGGCCGCGTGGCTGGGCACCTTCCTGGGCGACGCGCTGCGGAGAAAGGCGGGCTTCGCGGCGTACGTCAACGCCGGGCGCGAGGCGCTGGCGGCGCTGGCCGGGCTGGGCGGATACGAGCTGGCGGCGCGCGCGGCGGAGCTTCCCCCCGCGGACCTGGCCACGGGCTCGGCGCCGGCGTTCACCGTCGCGGGACTCCCCGTCGTTCCCGCCTACTTCCTGGTCTACTTCGCGGCCTCGCGGTTCCTCTTCTACTTCTCGCTCCTCGTCCGGCGGAAGCTGAACACCAGCGAGCGGATGGTGCTCATCCGCTACGAAGTGGTGGCGGCGGCGCTGGGGGCGCTGGGCGCGCTCTGCACCGCGGCCGCGCTGGCGGTGATCGGGGGATGGGGGGCGTGGATCGCCATTCTGGCCTTCGTCATCTTTCCCGGCGTCCTGGCCCGCGCGCTGCTGGCCGAGGCCATCGCGTCGGAGGAGCTGCGCAAGGTGGCGGCCATGGAGGCGGTGGTCACCGCCGGGATGCCGCTGGCGGAGAGCATGGCCCGCATCGAGGAGATGGCGGGGCGGCTGATCGAGTGGACCTGGCTGCACGTCTACGCGGTCCGCCGGGGGCAGCTGGTGATGGTGCACCCGCCGGCGGCGGAAGACGACGACGGACTGCAGGTGTACGCGCCGCTGCGCGAGCGCGTCTTCGAGGACGGCGGCGAGCCGCTGGTGGTGGGGGACGCGCACACCGACCCGCGGGTCGCCACCCGCGGCCCCGTCCGCTCGCTGGTGCTCGTTCCCCTCTCCTACGGCCGCAACCCGCTGGGGCTGCTGGAGGTCGGCCACCACCGCGCCGGCGTCTACGCCCCGGCGGAGGCGCGGCTGATCGAGCGCTTCGCCCGGCAGCTTTCCCTCGCGCTGCAGCTGGACGGCCTGGTGCGGCCCATGACGCAGAGCGCGCGGGAGATCGACGCGCAGCTGCGCACGCTGGGCGGCCGGCTGGCCGGGCTGCGGGAGAGCGGGGAGGGGGTGGCGCAGCGCGCCGTGGAGATCCGCGGGCGCGTGGCGGAGCAGGGGCGGCAGACGGCCAGCGGCCTGGCGGTCACGGAGGCGCTGGCCGGCGCCGCGGCGGAGATGTCGCGCGACGCGGGGGAGACGGCGGAGGCCAGCCGCGGCACGCACCGGCTGGCCGCGGAGAACCGCGGCGCCATCGTGGAGGCCATCAGCCGCCTGGTGGAGCTGCGCGACTTCGTGGACGCCGAGGCGCGGGCGATGGCCGACCTTTCGCGCGCCTCCGCGCAGATCGCCACGGTGGTGGAGACCATCCGGACCATCGCGGACCAGACCAACCTCCTGGCGCTGAACGCCGCCATCGAGGCCGCCCGCGCGGGGGAGCAGGGGCGCGGCTTCGCCGTGGTGGCGGACGAGGTGCGCAAGCTGGCGGACAGCAGCGGCGGCGCGGCCGTGCAGGCGCGGGCGATGGTGGACGCCGTGCGCGGGCAGATGGCGGCCGCGCTGGGGCGGATGGAGCAGGGGAGCGCGCGGCTGGCCGGCGTGGGCGAGCTGTCGCAGGGGGCGCTGGATTCCATCGACCGCATCGTCGCCGCCGCGACGGGGGCGGAGGAGCTGACCACGCGCATCGCCGGCCGCGCGGGCGAGCAGCAGGCGCGCATCGCCGCCCTGCGCGACGACATCGCCGCCGTGGCGCGGGGCGCCGCCGCCAACGGCGAGGACGTGGCCGCCGTGGCCGACGCCGCCGCCCGCCAGGCGGAGACCCTGCACGAGATCGAGCGGGCCGGCGCCGCCCTGCGCCAGGTCTCCGAGCGCCTGACCGTCTACATCGCCCGCCTGAACGAGGTCACCGACGCAGAGGTGGCGATGGAGGAGGGGTAAGGCCCCGTACCCGCTCGAACGCAGGTCACGCCGGGATCCTGCCGGATCCGGCAGAAGCGATGTCACGCGGAGCAGCAGGGCATGCTGCTTCGCGTGACATTTCTGTTCGAGTCCGTTCGCGGATTTCAGGATCCGCGCGGGACGCCGGGTCCGCCGAGCCGGGGGCCGGTCCGGCGCCCGGACGGGTGGGGAGCGCGGACGCGGGTCAGCATGGCGCCCGGCTGCACGCGCACCAGCCTGGCCGACGCGTGGCACCCGGTGTTGTCCACGATCTTGGAGAGCGGGAAGTAGCCGGTGTCGTCGTCCAGCAGGCGGACCTCCAGCCCGTCCACCCGGGAGCCGTCGGCCAGGGAGAGCCGGGCCGTCAGGGTGTTGGTGATCTGGTTGTAGCTGCCTTCCAGGATGAACGATAGCGGGCTTCCATCGTAGTCGATGCCGCTCCCCGTCGCCCGGAACGGCCCGCCCTCGTCGTTGTTGATGGTGAACCGGATCACCGCCGCGTCCGTGTCCTCCTCGGTGCAGCGCAGGTACATGTCGAACTCACCCGAAAGCGTGGTGACCAGGCGCAGTACCCGCGTGGGCGGGCCGCTCCACGCCGACACGGGGAGCATGCGCGGGCCCTTGGACATGTTGGCCGCGCACGCGTTGGGTGCGCCCGTGGAGGAGATGAAGTTGACTTTCGTCCCCGCGCCGTTGCTTTCCGCGATGCCGATGTGGCCGGGCCAGCCCAGCAGGTCCCCGGCCTGGATGGTCCCGTCGGTCACCAGCTTCCACTTGAGCTGCCACGACGCGGGGATGTTCCAGGCGGCCGGGTCGGCCTGGTTCCCCGAGCCCCCCGGCGCCGTAAGCCCGCCGGCCGCCGCCACCAGCCCGATCAGGCCGGAGCAGTCCAGCCCGTAGGTGTACGCCGGGCACCGGTCTACCCCCCGGATGCGCTGGCTGAGCGTCTTTCCGCCCCAGACGTAGGTGAGTCCTGTCTGCGCCGGGCGGTTGACCGGGTCCGCGGGATCGGCGGGATAGTCCCACTTGGTGCAGCGCGGGGTGGCGCGCCCGCAGGCATAGTCGCGGGCGGCGTGGAGCATGCGCGAGACAATGTCGTTCTTGCGCTGCTGCGGCCCGGCGGGCGCCGCCGCGTTCAGCGACCGCAGGGGCCAGTCGCCATCCAGCGGCAGCAGGTTGCCGTTGCCGTCCAGAAACCCCCGGGCCAGCAGGTAGTCGTCCAGCTGCTGGCCGTTGGGGAGGATTACGGAGTCCACCGGCAGCCGGCTGTCGGGAATAGTCTCCAGCCGCGCCAGCTCCGCCATGCTCACCCCCTCGTCGGGCACCGAGCGGAGGAACGGCTGCGTCGCGACGTCGGTCCCGGAGAGGGTGACGGCGCGTTCGGCGGGCTCGAAGATGAATCCCGGCTCCGCGGGTCCCACCGTGTACACGCCCGGCTCCAGCCCCGAAAACACGAAGTCACCGCTCGCGTCGGTGGTGGCCGTCCGTTGGACCGGCCCGGCAAGGGTGACGGGTATCCCCGCCATGGCGGGGGTCACGGAGCCCGAGATGGAGTACGTCGGCTCGGTGGGCGGACCCGAGTCCGAGTCGCAGGCGCCGAGCAGGGCCAGGAGCCCGGCGAAAAGCGCCAATCCTGCAAAGTTCAGACGGAGCATTTTCAACCTCCCAATGGAAGCAGGACGAGTCGTGGGGGCACCCGCGGAGGGAAGCCGGCGAGTGGGGTGGGTGCCGGTGAGGGGCGCGGGGACGGCCATCCTCCGGGGCCGCTCGCCACTGGAGATACGTCGGAGCGGGACACCTCCGAGAGGCTCACGAGCCTCCCTTCCGGCAAAGGGTATCCGGCGGGCGGGGTCCGAACGGACGCGCATACAACACACAGTCGGACGCGTGGGCGCGATTTCCCGGTCTGCGCACGCGGTGTGTGGATGCACGTCCGGAAACTGGCGCTGGACTCCATCGACCGCATCGCCGCCGCCAGCGGCGAGGAGGGGAGCGGTTGGCACGCGGAAGGCGTGGTAAAAGCGAGAAAGGACGCGGAGAACGACGGAGAGGGGGTGCCTGTGCGGACATGGCAAAAGGATGACGTCATGTCATCCTTTTGCCATTCACATTCTCGCCTCCAGAGTCCACCATGAGCCCCCTGGCCGGGCTCGGGCTGCTCTGGCGGATTCGGAAGGGGCTTGCGCGGCGACGATGTCGGCGATGAAGCGTTTCACGCACAAGCTTCCGTTCGGAGCGCTGCTCGTCCCGACGGATTCGCCCGTGCGTTCGCAGAACGTTGCAAACGGAGCGAAGAAATGCGAAGAGTGAACACGCGCGGGCTCCGCCCAGGAGCAACGAGGCTTTGCGCTGGAGGAGGGCGGACGCGAGATTGTGCGGACGACGCGCACCTCCACATCCATCACCCTTCCTGAAATGCCTTATTCGTCACTTCCCGTGGTCCGTTCCGTCCGCAACGTGCTGCGGACCGCCTCGTCCAGCGACGAGGCCATCACCGGCGTGCTGGAGGCGGTGGGCGACAGCATGGGGTGGCTGGTGGGCGCGTTCTGGGCGCCGGAGGAGGAGGAGGGCGACGGAACGCTGGTGTCGCGCTGCGTGTGGGCCGCGCGCATTCACAAGGGCACCGTGTTCGCCCGCGAGACGCAGCAGATGCAGCTGGCGAAGGGCGAGGGACTGCCGGGCCGCGTGTGGACCACGGGCGAGACGCTGTGGATCGAGGACGTGGAGCAGGACGACAACTTTCCCCTGCAGGCCGCCGCCCGCACCGACGGGCTGCACGCCGCGGTGGCCTTTCCCGTACGGCACGGCGACCAGGTGCTGGGGGTGCTGGAGTTCTTTACCGACGTGCTGCGTGCCCCCGTGCAGACGCTGCTCCCCGTCTTCGACCAGATCGGCGGCGACGTGGGCCGGTTCGTGGCGGGGGTGTGGGAACCGGAGCCGGTGGAAGACGCCGCCGCGGAGGGGAAGGCGGGCGAAGCGGCGGAGGAAGACCGGGAATGAAGCGCACGCGCCGCTGATCGCCGATTCCGCGCGCATTCGAGAAGCGGGTTTGACGCGGAGGCCCACGGGCCAGAGGGAAGAGGACGCAACGGACC
>DATABT010000055.1:0-2707 GCA_036259455.1 Longimicrobium sp.
TGTAGCCGGCAGCGTCGACCTCCTGAGTCGCCGGCGCTGCGCGCATCCACCGGGCACGAAAGAGCAGGGCGAGCGTCGAGGCCGGACGTCCCGGGCGTCTCTGGACGAATCGAGGGGTCTCTGGAATGGATCGGAAACCAGCAGACGCTCACGGCACGGAAGGGTCGCCGGCCGTGAGCTCGGGGTCGGCGCCGATGGGGCCGTGCGCCTGCAGGTAATCCACCATGTAGCAGAACGTGTCGCTCTGCAGGGGAAAGCGGATGCGGTACGCGCGGCGCCAGATCGCATAGATCAGCCGCACCACCTCGTCCGCGGGCAGCTCGGGGCGCGTGTCGGCCAGGGGCTCACGGTAGAGGACGTAGCGGCCCTCGCTGCGGCGCGGCATCCACGGGTGGAAGTAGGGAAAGTCGAAGGGGATCGCCTTGCCGGCGCTCACCAGCATCTGCAGCCACGGGCTGCCGCTGCGCACCTCGCCCACCACCCAAGCCGGCTCCGCGCCGTTCTTGCGCCGCGCTTCGGCGCGGATGGAGTCTACCAGGTGCCGGCGCAGGCGGCGGCCCACGCGCTTGCCGCGCAGTTCCGCCCGCACGGCCAAGTAGGTGATGAACCCCGCGTCCACCGTTTCCAGGTAGATGCCCGCCGCGGCCGCCACGGGGCGCCCGTGGGCGTTCACCATCGCCAGCAGGTGGGCGTCGCCGGCCGTGGGCATGCCCAGGCGCCGCTCCTCGATTTCGGAGAGCAGGTCGTTCACCGGCTGCACGTCGCCGATGGCGGACGCGATCAGCTCCAGCACCTCGGTGGCCAGCGGCTCGCGCTCGTCGTCCACCGCCACCACGCGCAGCTCTCTCTCCGCCTTCACGCCGCGCCCTCACGCAGCGGCAGCCGGAACGCGCGCGCCGCGTTGCGCCACAGCAGCCCTTCGCGCTCTTCGTCCGTCAGGTCCAGCGCGTCCACGAAGCGCAGGTAGCTTCCCACGTCGCTGATGGGCCAGTCGGTGCCGAACATCAGCTTGCCGGGGTCGTTGATGAAGGCGACCACGTCGTTCACCATGCGCAGGGCCAGCCGCTCGTACCGCGGCTGAAACTCGCCCAGCGTAAGGCCGCAGATGTCGCCCAGAACGTTCTCGTTC
Organism: Longimicrobium sp.; assembly: GCA_036259455.1. Classification (GTDB taxonomy): domain Bacteria; phylum Gemmatimonadota; class Gemmatimonadetes; order Longimicrobiales; family Longimicrobiaceae; genus Longimicrobium. Next base: position 1,130 of record DATABT010000055.1, read on the forward strand.
TTGTAGATGACCTGCATGGCGTCGGTCATCCAGGGGTTGCCCAGGTGGCAGATGACGAAGGTGGTGCCGCGAAAGTCCACCGCGATCTCGTCCACCAGCAGCGGATGCGTGTAGCGGATCCGGGCCGTGTGCGTGTAGGTGTCGCCGGTGTGGATCATCACCGGGACCCCGAACTCCCCGGCCAGCGTGTACACCGGGTGCAGCGCGGGGGAGTTCAGCTCGAACCACTGGTAGCCGGGATACAGCTTGAGGCCGCGGATGCGCCCCGCCTGCAGCAGCGTGCGCAGCCCGTCCACCCGCCGGGTATCCAGGTGCAGGGCGTCGATCCCCGCGATCACGCTGATGTGGGGATCGCCGGCCACCTGCGCCAGCGTGTCGTCCAGGGACGGCCGCTCGCCGTTCACCGTGTACGACGTGAGCACCAGCGCGTGCGCGATGCCGTGGGCGTCCATCTCGGCGCGGAGCGCGGCGTGGCGTTCGGCCAGGGTGGGCGGCTGGTCGTCGGTGTAGCGGTTCAGGTGCGTGTGGCAGTCGATGATCACGGACGGGCGGGTTGGAGGTGTGCCGGCGGATCGAGGCACGAGGCGTACCATCCGGCGGGCGGGGCGAGGTGCGGCGCCCCCGACACCATTTCCCCGGGCTGAAGCCCGGGGCTATGAATGCCACAAGCCCCGCCCTGGGCTCGCGGAGCTCGCCCGGCGGGGCTTCAACACCATGGGAGCTTCGCGCAAACGGCGGGTCAGGGCCCTATTCCCTATTCCCTATCATTCCCTATTCCCTATTCCCTATTCCCTATTCCCTATCATTCCCTATTCCCTCTTTCCCCCCGCCGCCATCGCCCGCAGCGCCGCCCTGGTCTGCGCGTGCTGCGCCTGCACGTTGTGGAACAGGAAGCCCTGCGTAAAGTGCACACCCAGGCGCCGCACCGTCTCCCACTCTTCCTCCCGCTCCACCCCCTCGGCGATCACCTTGATGTCGTGGTCGTTCGCGAAGGCGACCATCGTCTCCACCAGGTTCTGCTTCATGAAGTTGGCGTCGATGCCGCTGATGAGCGAGATGTCGAGCTTGATGAAGTCCGGCTCCAGGTTGGCGATGCTCCCCAGCCCCGCGTACCCGCTCCCCGCGTCGTCAACCGCGAAGCGAAAGCCGCGGTCGCGGAACTCCTTCAGGTATCCCTGGAAGGTGGGGTAGTCGGTGATCGCCGTGCGCTCCGTGATCTCCAGCACGATCCGCTCCGGATGCTCCACCCCCAGCTCGTCCAGGTCCATGTAGCGGAAGGTGGGGTCCCGGAAGTCGTGGGGATCGATGTTCAGGAAGAGGAGCTCGTTGGGCTTCAGGTTCGTGTCGATCCCCTCGATGGCCCGCTTCCGGCAGAGGCGGGAGAGCTCCCAGATGAGGTTGGCCTCCTCCGCCACGCCGAACAGCACCTCCGGCGAGCGCAGCGCCCGGTGCGCGCCGCGGGCCAGGGCCTCGTAGCCGTACACCTCGCGCGTCTCCGTCACCACGATGGGGTGGTAGACGATGTAGACGCCGCCCTCGCGCAGCGTCTCCTTGAGGTCCGCCACCTTGCGCGCCCGC
>DATABT010000056.1:0-3256 GCA_036259455.1 Longimicrobium sp.
CGCGGGGGCCGCTCTGGCGGGTGCGGATGAGAGAAGGCGCTCAGTACGAGCCGCCCTCGCGGTAGCCGTGGGCGGCGACGGCGTCGGTGTTGCGGCGGTTCACCTGCATGTAGCGCTGGCCGCGGTACCGGGTGAAGAAGACGTAGAACTCGTCGCGGCCGTCGTTGATCACGTAGTAGCGCGTTCCCGGCTCGGCGTTGCGGCGCGGGGTGAACGGCAGCAACTGCCCGCGCAGCGTACGGCCGTTCTTGCGCCAGGTGTACGCGCCGGATTCATCGATGGCCAGGATGCCCATCGACGCATTGGCCGTCACGCTGCTCCAGTCGTCGCCTTCCACGCGCACGCCGGGAACGGTCAGGCCCCAGCGGCCCACGAGACGCCGGTCCAGCCCGCCCCCGGTCACGTCGTCGTAGTCGTCGTAGTCGCCCGGACGAGGGCGGGGGCGCGGGCGGTCGTTGCCGTATCCGCCCAGGCTGCTCTCCACCTCCAGCGTGTACTCGCCGGTGGAGGCCAGCAGCGGGTTCACGCGGATCACGAACTCGCCGTCGCTGGTGAACGTATAGTCGATGCGCGCGTCGCGGCCGCCACCCGAATCATCGTCGCGCGTGAGCACGCTGCCGATGCCGTGGCGCCCGCCGCGGATGCCCAGCACCAGCATGGCGTCGAAGTCCGTGGAGCGCAGGTCGATGGTGACGCGCTCGCCCCGGCGGCCCTGGTAGGTGTACAGGTGAAAGGGCGCGCCATTGTCCAGCGTGGGGTCCGAGCCGCGCAGCTCGCCGCGGACGCGGTCGCCCGCCGCGATGCGGCCGCCGTCCCGGTACTCGTAGTCGCCGCCGTACACGGGCTGCACCGGCTCCGGCTCGTACCAGCCGACGTCCGACGTGGCGCGGCCGCCGACCAGCGTGAGCGTGTACGGGCCGGTGCGCTCGCGCAGCTGGCTGGCGCGGATGACGTACGTGCCGTCTTCCGGCAGCCGCACCTCAAGCCGCGAGTTGGTGCCGTTGCCGCCGTCGTCGTCGCGCTCCAGCTCCCGGAACACGCCACGGCGCAGCGTGCCCAGGTACAGGTACGTGTCGAACGAGCTGGACTCCATCGTCACGATCACGGTTTCGCCGCGGCGGCCGGCGAACACCCAGTCCTCGTAGTAGCTGTCGTCGGGCGTCTGGGGATCGCTGGCGCTCAGCGAGCCACGCGTGACCTCGCCGGGCACGATGGGGCGCTGCGCCATGGCGGAGCCGGCGCTGAGCGCCGCCGCGGCCAGGGCCGCAAGGAACCGCTTTGTCATCTGAGGGATCAGGAGATGGGGATGGGTCGATCCGAACCGTCGGGGCTGCTACAGAAGTTTGCGGCAGAGCGCCGCATTCGCAATATCCCGCGAGGGATGCGCGGCGTACGACTGCCTCACCACGCGAGTTTCGGGAACGGCTTGAATGCGGGGTACGCAGAGCAGAAAAGAGAGTACGCAGAGGACTTCATCCTCCATTCCGCGAGCTCCCGGGTTCACCTCCGCGTACTCCGCGTCATGCGGTCCTGGTGCGGCAAACGGTGGCGCGGGCTTCCGCATCACACATCCGCGCATCTACTATGTGCGGTGCAACCGGGCGCGCGGCGGCGGGTACACGCGGGCCCGGTGCACGCTACGACCTTCATCGACCGAGAGACCGATCTTCAGCATGCAACGCACGTCGCTGATTCCGGCCATCGTCCTGCTTTCCACGCTCGCGGCCGCGTGCGGAGGCGCGGCGTCGGGCAACCAGACCGCCCGCGAGCGCGAGCTGGAGCGGCTGGAAGAGACGCCGCCGACGAAAGCGACCGAGACCTCCCAGGCCAGCTCGGGCGCGCAGGACTCGCGGCGCACGGCCATCGTCACGGCGTCGCAGCGGGTGGCGCCGGCGGTGGTGAGCGTGAACGTGGTGCGGCGCGAGCGCGTGGTCCCCCGCACGCTGTGGGAGGAGATGATGCTGCCGCCCGGCGCCCAGCGCGAAACGGCGGGGCTGGGCAGCGGCTTCATCATCACGGCCGAGGGGCTGGTGATCACCAACGAGCACGTGGTTCGCGCGGCCACGGAGGTGGTCGTCACCCTGCCGGACGGTCGCGAGTTCGACGCGGACGTGGTGGGCAGCGACGAGGTGAACGACCTGGCGCTGCTGCGCATCCGCCTGCCGCGCGGCGAGCGCGCGCTCCCCGTGGCGCCGCTGGGGAACAGCGACGGGCTGATGATCGGCGAGTGGGTGATCGCCATCGGCAACCCCTTCGGCTTTCTGCTCAGCAACCCGGAGCCGTCCGTGAGCGCGGGCGTGGTCAGCGCCGTGGGCCGCAACATCCTGGGCGGCAACGGGCAGCGCAGCTACTCATTGGACATGATCCAGACGGACGCCAGCATCAACCCCGGCAACAGCGGCGGCCCGCTGGTGAACGCGCTGGGCGAGGTGATCGGCGTGAATTCGTCCATCCTGTCGAATTCCGGGGGCAGCGAGGGGCTGGGGTTCGCCATCCCCATCAACCGCGCGCGCCGCATTGCCCTGGACCTGGCGGACGACGGGCAGTACCGCCGCGCGTGGATCGGAGCGGAGGTGGAGGCGGTGCGCACGGACGGCCCGCGGCGGCTGGCGGAGGTGCGCATCAGCAGCATCGCCCCCGGCTCGCCCGCGGAGCGCGCCGGCCTGCGCTCGGGAATGCGGGTGACGGGGATCGGCGCCCAGCGCGTGCGCACGCCGCTGGACTGGCAGGCGGGGCTGCTGAACGCGGCGTACGGCGAGCCGCTGGAGGTGCGGGTGATGGAGAACGGCCGCGAGCGCACCGTCCGCGTGCAGCCGGGCGACCTGCCGTCCGTGAACGCGGAGCGCATCCAGGCCCTGCGCGACTTCCAGCTGGTCACCCTCACCCCCGCCATCCGCGCGGAGCGCGGATTGACCAACGAGCAGGGCGCGCTCATCGTGGGCCTGTCCGACGCGGCGCGCGGCATCGGGCTGCAGGAAGGCGACCTCATCCTGCAGATCAACCGCCTGCGCATCACCAGCGCGGAGGGCGCGGCGCAGGCGTTGCAGCAGCTGACCGGCCGCAGCGTGGTGATGTACTTCGAGCGCGGCGGGCGGATCGGGAGCACGCAGTTCCTGATCGGCGGGTGACGGCAATTGCGGACGTGCGTGAGTGCGTGAGTGCGTGAAAGTGAACGACGGATGCCTCCCCCTCTCCGCGAGGAACCAGCGGGGGGAGGGCCTCCCCCCGCGCCGGAACACGAAGGGGTCTGACGATT
>DATABT010000057.1:0-4098 GCA_036259455.1 Longimicrobium sp.
TCATCGAGGACGCCGTGAGCCGGCTGCAGGCCATCCGCCAGACGGTGGTGGACGCGGCCGGGCAGATCGCGGAGCTGGGCGCGTACAGCGACAAGGTGGAGCGCATTACCCGCGTCATCGACGACATGGCGGCGCAGACCAACCTGCTTGCGCTCAACGCGGGTAATGCGCTCCACCTTGTCGCTGTACGCGCCCAGCTCCGCGATCTGCCCGGCCGCGTCCACCACCGTCTGGCGGATGGCCTGCAGCCGGCTCACGGCGTCCTCGATGACGCGCGAGCCGTCGCGCGCCACGCCGGCCGCGCGCTCGGACGCCTGCGCCACCCCCCGCGAGCGGTCCGCGACGCTGCCGATGGAACGCGCCATCTCGCCCAGCGTGGCCGCCATCTGCTGCGTGTTCACCGCCTGCGCCTGCGACCCCACGGTGACCTCGCCCAGCGCGCGCGCCACCTCCTCGGCCGCGCCGGTCACGTGGTCGGCGGCGGCGCTGAAGGTGTGCGCCACCTCCGCCACCTGCACGGCCCGGTTCCGCACAGCGCGCACGGCCGAGCCCAGCCGTTCCGTTCCGTCGTTCACCGCCCGCACCGCGTCACCCACCGCTCCGGTGCCGTGCTCTGCCCGGGCCGTCAGGTCGCCGTCGCCCACGCGGCCGGCCAGGCGCACCAGCGCCTCGGCGGCGCGGGTCTCCCCCGCCAGCAGCCGCGCCATGTAGACCAGGATCGCCACCTCGAACACCACCCACGCCGCGTGCACGGCCACGATTCCCCACCCCGTGTGGTGCTGAAACACCATCACCCCCACGCCCCGGGTCTGCAGGGCGTTGAAGAGCGAGTGATGGGCGGCCACCACCACGGCGCCCGCCACCGGCACCCGCCAGTCGCGGTAGAGCAGCAGGAACGCCAGGATGGCGAAGATGTGAAAGTGCATCTCGATCATCCCCCCGGTCTGGTGGATGATCAGCGCCGAGATGATGAGCAGCGAGGCGGCGATGGTGATCCGGGCCCCGAGCCGTCCCTCGTAGCGCCACGCCACGAACCAGCCCGCGGCGACGACGGGCAGTCCCCACAGCAGCGCCTCGCGCCAGGTGCCGTTCACCGGGGCCAGGGCGAACACGAGGAGCACGTGCGCCAGCAGCAGCCGGCGCAGCAGCCGGTCGGCCGTGCGGTAGCCGGCCGCCAGCAGGCTGTCCTCGGGCGCCGGCGACGGCGAAACGACGGAGAGTCCCGGGAGCGAAAGGGACCTCCGGGCGGGCTGGGAGGGATCCATGTTGGCAGTACGGGCGTGAGCGGTGGCCGTGCGCATGCAGACCAGGACGGTACGCACCGGGGGATCGGGGCCGGGCGATCCCGCGCACCGAATGGTACTCCCTTCGAACCACGCACGGAAGGACACGACGCAACCGTATGTCCCCCCACGGGTTCCGCGACTCCCGAAAGGGGCTGCGGCAAGAAAGCGCCGCTTATGGTGCTTTCCCTCCAGGGAATCGCCTACGCGTACCGCATGGATCGGCGGGATGAATGCGCGTGTCTCCGCATGCCCCGTCGGAGAGGGGGGGCGTCAGCTCGCGGGGGGCGGCTGGACGGAATCCCACAGTTCGCCGCGGGCGCGCCAGAGGAAGGGAAAGAACGAGGCCCGGTGGGTGGCCATCCGCTCCAGGTACCGCACGCCGCTGCTGGCCGCCGTCCCTTCCACTTCGGGGCCGATGGTGCGCTCCGCCGTGCGCGCGTGCACGAACCGCCAGCAGCGCACCTCCTCGTCGTAGTCCAGCAGCGCCTCGGCCAGGTGCACCAGGTCCCAGTGCTCGCCGCGGGCGTGCGATGCCGCGTACGCCTCCGCCGGCGTCACCCCGCGCCGCTGGAACGCGGCCTCCGCCGCCGCGGCGAGCGAGCGCGCGTTCCACAACGCCTCCAGGCGCTCCGTCCACAGCCGCGAGTGCGGCCCGCTGGAGGGATCGGGATGAACTTCCGATTCCAGGTACCTGCGGAACTCCGGCTCCCGAGCGCCGGAAAGGATCTCGATCTCGTGCCACTGCCCGCTCTCCCCGCCGCTCGCCGGGACCAGGTGGTGGCGAAAGGCGTAAAAGCCGCCCAGCGTCATCGTCTCCAGCACGCGCATCATCGGCGAGAACATCCGCACGATGGCGGTAAAGCGCTGCACCAGCCACGTAGCCAGCCCCAGGTCGTCGCGGTCCAGCGCCTCGATGGCGCGCGGCAGGTCCACCCGCAACTGGCTGAACCACACCTCGAACGACTGGTGCGTGACGACGAACAGGTGCTCGTCGGGGTGCCGCGTTGCGTCCGGCGACGGCTGCAGCGACAGCAGTTCAGGCAGCCGCAGGTAGGTGCAGTAGTGCGTCTGCGCCGGATCGCGGACGGTGTGCCCGCAGGGAAGCGTGTGTGTGGCGGTCATGGATCGGCTGTGGGACGTACGACGAACCCGCGCGTCGGCGCGATGCGACAATCTGCGCCGCCGCCGCCGCCGGGGAAAGCCGCCAGCCGATTTTGCGGAGGAAACGACGAGCGGAATCGCCCGGAAATCACTCGCTCACCTGGTGGATGGAAGAAGTACACAGAGCCCGCAAGCTGGAGCAGCGGCCGGGCGTTTTCAGCCGCGCACGCAATAAAGGGCGGCCCCGCCCCGGGACCGCCCTTTTCGCTAGCAAGGTTGATTGCGGCGCGTCAGCCGCCCCCGCCGCCGGCCACGCCGCCGCCGGGGATGCCGGGCTCCGTCATCTCTCGCACGTTCAGCACCTCGTCCAGCTTGGTGTCGTCGAGCAGGCCGCGGCGCTTTACCACGTCGCGCACCGACTCGGAGTTCTTTGCCGACTCCTTGGCCACCGACGCGGCCTCGTCGTAGCCGATGTAGGCGTTGAGCGCGGTGGCGATGGACGGGTTCTTCTCCAGCAGCTCGCGGCAGCGCTCGCGGTTGGCCCCGATCCCCTCCACCGCGTTGGCGCGGAAGGCGTCGCAGCCGTTGGACAGGATGGCGACGGACTGCAGAAAGTTGTGCGCCATCACGGGCATCATCACGTTCAGCTCGAAGTTGCCGTGCTGCCCGCCCACGGTGACCGCCAGGTGGTTCCCCATCACCTGCGCGCACAGCATCATCATCGCCTCGCTCATCACCGGGTTCACCTTGCCCGGCATGATGGACGAGCCCCGCTGGATGGCGGGAAGCGTGATCTCGGCCAGCCCCGAGGTAGGGCCGCTCGCCAGCCAGCGGATGTCGTTGGCGATCTTCATCAGCGACACCGCCAGCGTGTTGAGCGCGCCGGACGCGGAGACGTAGGCGTCCTTGGCCCCCTGCGCCTCGAAGTGGTTCTCCGCCTCGCGAAAGTCCAGCCCGGTGGACTGGCTGATCTTCTGGATCGTCAGGGCGGGAAAGCCCGGCACCGCATTGGTGCCCGTGCCCACGGCCGTGCCGCCCAGCGCCAGCTCCGCCAGCTCCTCCGACGCGTTGCGCAGCCGCCGCAGCCCGTGCTCCAGCTGCGACGCGTAGCCTCCGAACTCCTGCCCCAGCCGCACCGGCGTGGCGTCCATCAGGTGCGTGCGGCCGCTCTTCACCACATCGTCGAACTCCACGGCCTTTGCCTGCAGCGCGTCGCGCAGCCGCTCCACGGCGGGCACCAGGTCCTCGTGGATGGCGATGCGCGCGGAGACGTGCATGGCCGTGGGGATCACGTCGTTGGAGCTCTGCCCCATGTTGACGTGGTCGTTGGGATGCACCTTGCGGCCGCCGCCCAGCAGCTGTGTGGCGCGCGTGGCGATGACCTCGTTGGCGTTCATGTTGCTGGAGGTACCGCTCCCCGTCTGGAAGATGTCCAGCACGAACTCGCCGTCCAGCCCCCCGGCGATCACCTCGTCCGCCGCGCGGGCAATGGCGTCGCCGATCTCCGCGGGCAGCAGCCCCATCTCCACGTTGGCCTGCGCGGCGGCCTTTTTGATGGTGCCCAGCGCGTGGATGAAGCGGCGCGGAAAGCGGATGCCGCTGATGGGAAAGTTCTCCACGGCGCGCTGGGTCTGCGGTCCGTACAGCGCGTCGGCGGGAACCTGCATCTCGCCCAGAGAGTCGCGCTCGACGCGGAATTCCTGGATTTCGT
>DATABT010000058.1:0-7981 GCA_036259455.1 Longimicrobium sp.
TGGCGCGGCTGCGACTCCCAGACCGGCTCCGCAGCCGGCGCCCACGCCGGTGCCGACCCCGCCTCCCGCCCCCGCGCCCGCTCCGACTCCCGCGCCCGCCCCGCCGGCGACGTCCGCGCCGCGGTCGCCCTTCGGCGTGGCGGACCCGACCGCGAAGGCACGGCGGCTGGCGCGCGCGCTGGTGTCGGACATCGTGACGTACCATCCGGAGCGGCGCGACAGGGCGCTGGCGGACGGCACGCTCAAGCGGGAGTTCATGGACGAGATCAAGAAGAGCTGGGAGGAGTACGTGGGGCAGGTGGGCGCCGAGTCCGCGCGCAGCACGCCGCACTTTCGTGACGCGCTGAACGACATTCTGGCCAGGGGGCAGCAGGTATTCTGAGGAACGAGTGCCCAGTGACCAGTGCCGAGTGCCCAGAAACTGCTTCATCCCTTCCTGGGCACGTGAACCCGGGCACTGGGCACTTTCCTCCTCTCTGCGGAACGCATACATTGCGGGTGGTTTAACAACCGCATGGGGCCGTCCTCCCGGGCGGCCCTTGTCATTGGCGGAAACATCAGCAGCCGAACATGCCCGACCTTCGCGAAGACCTGAGCACGTACCGCAACCGGCTCGACGAGCTGGGGAGGTTTCTTTGACCTCGACGCCCGCACGGAAAAGCTGAGGCAGCTCGAGGCCCGCATGGCCGACCCGTCGTTCTGGAACGACGGCGAAAAGGCCCGCGAGATCATCAACGAGTCCAACCAGCTCAGGGGATGGGTGGAGCCCTGGAACCAGATGTCGGCCAGGGTCACCGACCTGGGCGAGATGCTGGTCCTGCTGGAGGTGGAGCCCGACCCCGCGCTCGCCGAGGAGGTGGAGCGCGAGATCACCGCCATCGGCCCCGCGCTGGAGGACCTGGAGCTCAAGAACATGCTCCAGGGCCCCGACGACCACCGCGACGCTCTCGTCACCATCCACCCCGGCGCCGGCGGCACGGAAAGCCAGGACTGGGCTCAGATGCTGCTGCGCATGTACACGCGCTTCGGCGAGCGGCACGGCTTTGACGTGGAGCTGCTGGACCTGCAGGAAGGTGAAGAGGCGGGGATCAAGGACGCCACGCTGGAGATCCGCGGGCAGTACGCGTACGGATTCCTCAAGGCCGAGCGCGGCGTGCACCGCCTGGTGCGCATCTCCCCGTTCGACAGCGCGGCGCGGCGCCACACCTCGTTCGTCTCCGTCTTCGTCTACCCCGCGGTGGACGACACCATCGAGATCGACGTGCGCGAAGAGGACATCGAGATGGACGTGTACCGCGCGTCGGGCGCCGGGGGGCAGCACGTCAACAAGACGTCGTCCGCCGTGCGGCTGCGGCACATCCCCTCCGGCATCGTGGTCGCCTGCCAGCAGGAGCGGTCGCAGCACAAGAACCGCGCGACGGCCATGAAGATGCTCAAGGCCGCGCTCTACCAGCGCGCGCTCGAAGAACAGGAGAAGGAGAAGGCCAAGCTGGAGAACACCAAGACCGACATCGCCTTCGGCAGCCAGATCCGCTCGTACGTGTTCCAGCCGTACACCATGGTGAACGACCACCGTACCGAGCTCAAGGTGCCCGACGTGCAGAGGGTGATGGACGGCGACCTGGAGCCCTTCATCCACGCGTACCTGCGGCAGTACGGGGCCGTGCACAGCGATGGCCAGTGAGGTGATGATGACGGACGCGGCCGACGAGCGGCTGGGCGAGGAGCGCGTGGTCGCCGACCGCGTGGCCAAGCTGGCGCGCCTGCGCGAGCGGGGCGTGGAGCCGTACGCCTACTCGTACGACCCCACCCACCACGCCGCCGCCGCGCTCGCCCTGTGGGAGGAGCACGCGGCCGTGCACGGCGCGGAGGAGGAGCTGGCGGAGCGTGTGCGCGTGGCCGGCCGCGTCGTCAGCAAGCGGGTGATGGGCAAGAGCACCTTCGCGCACCTGGCGGACCGGACGGGAAAGATCCAGCTCTACTGCCGCGTCAACGACCTGGGCGAGAGCTACGAGCTGCTGGACCTGATCGACCTGGGCGACTGGGTGGGCGCGGAAGGCACGCTCTTCCGCACCCGCACGGGCGAGGTCTCGCTGCGCGTCTCGGGCTTTACCCTGCTGTCCAAGGGGCTGCGGCCGCTCCCCTTCGGCAAGGAAGAGGTGGACCCCGAGACGGGCGAGCGGCGCGTCTACAGCGGCTTTACCGACATCGAGGCGCGCTACCGGCAGCGCTACGCCGACCTCGCGGTGAACCCCGAGGTGCGCGACGTCTTCGTGATGCGCGCCAGGGTGGTGAGCGCGCTGCGCCGCTTTCTTGACGAGCGCGGCTTCATCGAAGTGGAGACGCCCGTGCTGCAGCCGCTGTACGGGGGCGCGCTGGCGCGGCCGTTCGTGACGCACCACAACGCGCTGGACATGCAGCTCTACCTGCGCATCGCGGACGAGCTGTACCTAAAGCGGCTCATCGTGGGCGGCATGGAGCGCGTGTACGAGATCGCCAAGAACTTCCGCAACGAGGGGCTCAGCCGGTTCCACAACCCCGAGTTCACCATGCTGGAGTTCTACGCCGCGTACATGGACTACGAGGACGTGATGCGGCTCACCGAAGAGCTGCTCGTCCACGTGGTGGACCAGGTTTTGGGCGGCGGGCCGGTGAAGTTCGGGGAGCACGAGATCCACTTTCGCGCGCCGTTCGCCCGCTTCTCCATGTACGAGGCCATCCGCGACGTCGGCGGCGTGGACGTGCCGTCGCTGGACGACGAGGAGCTGCGCGCCGAGGTCCGCACGCTGGGCGTGAGCGCCGACGAGGCGAAGACGATGGGGCGGGGCAGGCTGATCGACGAGCTCTTCAGCACGCTGGTGGAGCCGAAGATGATCCAGCCCACCTTCATCACCGACTACCCGCGCGAGATGTCGCCGCTGGCCAAGCCCAGGCGCGGCGACCCGGAATTGACGGAGCGCTTCGAGCTGATGGTGGCGGGCAAGGAGATCCTGAACGCGTACAGCGAGCTGAACGACCCCATCGACCAGCGCCAGCGATTCGAGGCGCAGAAGCGCCTGGCCGCCGCGGGCGACGAGGAGACGCAGCCGCTGGACGAGGACTTTCTGCGGGCGATGGAGTACGGGATGCCCCCCACCGGCGGCTTCGGGATGGGGATCGACCGCCTGGTGATGATCCTGCTGGGCCAGCCCTCCATCCGCGACGTGATTCTTTTCCCCGCGATGAGGCCCGAATGACGAGGGACGAGGTGCAAGGGTACCGGGAAAACGGACCCGCCCGCGTGGCCAACGCTGGCGATTCCCTGTTCCCTGTTCCCTATTCCGTGTTCCCTGTCCCCTCTCCCCTGGCGGGTGCGCGATGAGGCTGGAATGGCGCGTCGCGCGCCGCTACCTCGCCAGCCGCCGGGGAACGCGCTTCCTTTCGCTCATCACCCTCATCGCCATCGGCGGGGTTGCCGTGGGCGTCACCGCGCTCATCGTGGTGACGGCGGTGATGAACGGGCTGCAGAGCGAGCTGCGCAAGGGAATCCTGGGCGTGAACCCGCACGTCTTCGTCCTCACCTACGGCGAGGGGATGCGGATGGACGGCTGGCAGGCCCCGCTGATGAAGGTGCAGAACGTGGACGGCGTGGTGGCCGCCGCGCCCTTCGTGCACACCGAGGCGGGGCTGCAGAACCGCGGCAAGTACGCCGAGGCCGCCGTGCTGCGCGGCATCGACGTCTCCGCCGCGGGGGCGGCGGTCACGGACATCCCCGCCATCCTCAGGCAGAACCGCATCGACCTGGAGCACACCCGCAGCGGGCTTCCCGGCCTGGCCGCGGGGCAGACCCTGGGCGCGCGGCTGGGCCTCATCCCCGGCGACACGGTGACGGTCATCTCCTTCACCAACGCGCGGATGACGGCCATGGGATTCGTGCCGAAGATGGAGATGTTCGAGTACGTGGGCGGCTTCCGCACGGGGATGTGGGAGTACGACAACAAGTTCGCGTACACCACCCTGGCCGCCGCGCAGGACCTGTCGGGCCTGGGGAGCGCCGTCAGCGGGCTGGAGGTGCGGGCGGAGGACCCCTACCAGGCGCGCGAGCTGTCGGCGCGCATCGAGCAGGCGCTGGGGATTCCCTATCGCACCGACGACTGGATGAACATGAACGCCTCCCTCTTCTCCGCGCTGAAGCTGGAGAAGCTGGCGCTCACCCTCATCCTCCTGCTGATCGTGGTGGTGGCCGCCTTCAACATCGTCAGCACGCTGGTGATGGTGGTGACGGACAAGACGCGCGAGATCGGCGTGCTCAAGTCCATGGGGATGACGTCGCAGCGCATCCTGCGCCTGTTCATGGTGCAGGGGCTGGTGATCGGCATCGTGGGCGCGCTGCTGGGCGGGTCGCTGGGCGGACTGGTGACGTACGTGGTGGACCGCTTCAAGCTCATCAGCATCCCCGGAGAAATCTACTTCATCAGCCACCTGCCGGTGAAGGTGAACCCGCTGGACATGGCGTTCATCCTGGCCGCGACCGTCCTGATCTCGTTTCTCGCGACGGTGTATCCGGCGTGGCAGGCCGCCCGCATGGACCCGGTGGAGGCCATTCGCCATGAATAGCCCCATGCCGTTCTTCCGGCAGGAGGGATGGGCCGCGAGCGCGGCCGAGCCCTCCATCGTCGCGCGCGGCGTGCGCAAGAGCTACGTGGGGGGCGACGGCACCCCGCTGCAGGTGCTGGACGGCGTGGACCTGGAGGTCCGCCCGGGCGAGATGGTGTCCGTCATCGGGCAGAGCGGGTCCGGCAAGTCCACGCTCCTCCATGTTCTGGGTGCGCTGGATCACGCGGACGCGGGGGACGTGATCATCGGCGGGCGGCGGATCGGGGCGCTCAGGGAAGAGGCGCTGGCGGACCTGCGCAGCCGCAACGTGGGCTTCGTCTTTCAGTTCCACCACCTGCTGCGCGAGTTCTCCGCGCTGGAGAACGTGATGATGCCGCAGCTGATCGCCGGCACCTCCGACCGCGACGCGCGCCGGCGGGCGGAGGAGCTGCTGGGGTTGATCGGATTGACGTCGCGCGCCTCGCACAAGCCGGCGCAGCTTTCCGGCGGCGAGCAGCAGCGCGTGGCGGTGGCCCGCGCGCTGGCGAATCGCCCGCTGGCGCTGCTGGCGGACGAGCCGTCGGGGAACCTGGACCCCGACACCAGCGAGCGGCTGCACGACCTGCTCTTCGCCGTCTGCCGCGAGGAGGGCGCGGCGATGGTGCTGGTGACGCACGACCTGGGACTTGCAGCGCGCGCGGACCGCGTTCTGCGGCTGCACGGCGGCCATCTGGTGGCGGTGGGCCCCGGGGCCGGCCCCGCCCAGGCGGCCGAGTAACGGAAGGGATTCTTCGGATGCTGTGCGAGAACTGCGGCAAGAACGAGGCGGCCATCCACCTCACGCAGATCCAGAACAACGAGATGACCACGCGCCACCTCTGCGAGCCGTGCGCGGAGCAGATGGGGCTTTCGTCCGGCGCGCCCGCGAACGCGCCGCTGGCGGATTTCATCGCCCAGATGGGCAAGGCCATCGCCAGCGAGACCGTGGCCGCGGCGGGGACCTGTCCCAACTGCGGCCTGACGCTGGCGGACTTCAAGAAGACCGGCCGCCTGGGGTGCGCGCGCTGCTATTCCACGTTCGACACGTCGTTGCGCGGCCTGCTGCGCAAGCTGCACGGCGGGACGCAGCACACGGGCAAGGTGTACCTGCCCCCGCACCCCAGCGAGACGGACCGCACGGCGCGGGTGGTGAGCCTGCGCCGCAGCCTGGCGCGCGCGGTGGAAAGCGAGGACTTCGAGCGCGCGGCCGCGCTGCGCGACCAGATCCGCCGGCTCGAGGCCGGCCAGGAGGTGTGACGATGGCCAGCGGCTTTCTGGGCGCCATGCCCGACGCGGGGCTGGCGTGGCTGCGGGCGGACGGCCCGCACAGCGACATCGTGCTCTCCACCCGCATTCGCCTGGCGCGCAACCTTCAGAACTTCCGCTTCGGCACGCGCGCCGACCGCGACGACCGCCGCGAGGTGCTGCGGATGACGCTGGAGAGCGCCGGCGTGGCCGACTCGCTGCGCGAGGGGCGGCAGCTGGTGATCAACGAGCTGCAGCAGGCGGAGCGGCAGCTCCTTCTGGAACGCCACCTGGTCAGCCGCGAGCTGGTGGGCTCCAACGGCCACGCCGCGCCCTCGCACACCGCGCTGCTGATGGCGCCCGGCGAGGCGCTGAGCGTGATGGTGAACGAGGAAGACCACCTGCGCCTGCAGAACATCGTGGGCGGGTTTCGCCTGCGCGACGCCTGGCGCGACGTGGAGCGGCTGGACGACGAGCTGGGGCAGCGCCTGCCGTACGCCTTTCACGCCGAGTTCGGCTACCTGACGAGCTGCCCCACCAACGTGGGGACGGGACTGCGCGCCTCGGTGCTGATGCACCTTCCCGGGCTCGTCCTTACGCAGGAGATCGGCAAGGTTCTGCAGGGGATCAGCCAGGTGGGGCTTACCTTCCGGGGGCTGTACGGCGAGGGATCGGAGGTGGTGGGGAACTTCTTCCAGATTTCGAACCAGACCACGCTGGGGAAGACGGAAGAGGACCTGATCGACCACCTGCAGCGCATCGTGCACCAGGTGGTGCAGTACGAGACCCAGGCGCGGCAGGTGCTGCTGCGCGACGCGCCGGTGGTGATCGAGGACAAGGTGTGGCGGGCCTACGGGCTGCTGCGGCACGCGCGGTCCACCAGCTTCGAGGAGGTGATGAACCTGCTGAGCGGCGTACGGCTGGGCGTGGGACTGAAACTCATCCCCGACCTCAGTGTATACACGCTCAACCGGATCATGATCTTCACTCAATCCGCCCACCTGGAGCAGGTTGCGGGTGCCCCGCTCCCGGACGGCGACGCGGACGTTCAGCGGGCAGCGTACGTGCGTGCGGTGCTCTCTTCTGAAAGGCCCGGAGACGATCGACCCAATGGCGCGGCCCATGCGTAATGCTTGCGCTTTAGCCCTGGTGTGTCGCTCCGTCTGCCCGGAACCGAGGTCCTGAAAAGATGAACTACAACTTCACCGACCGCGTGCGTAAGGTGCTCGCGATGGCCCGTGAGGAGGCCATCCGGCTCCAGCACGACTACGTCGGCACCGAGCACATCCTGCTGGGCCTCATCCGCGAGGGCGAGGGTGTGGCGGCCGCCGTCCTGAACAACCTCAACGTGGACCTCGACCAGGTGCAGGAGAAGGTCGAGGAGTCCGTGCGCCGCGGCAAGGCCACCATTGCCCTGGGCGAGCTGCCGTACACGTCGCGCGCCAAGAAGGTGCTCGAGTTCGCCATGGCGGAAGCCCGCGAGCTCAACCACTCCTACGTGGGCACGGAGCACCTCCTTCTCGGCCTGCTGCGCGAGGAGAAGGGGATCGCCGCGGAAGTGCTGGGCCAGCTGGGGGTGACGCTGGAGGACGCGCGCCGCGAGACGCTCAAGCTGCTGGGGAGCGAGCCGAGCGCCGCGCCCACCGCCAGCACGCCGACGGCCAGCGGTGCCACGGGCGGCGGCCAGAAGGGCGAAAAGAAGAGCAAGACGCCCGCGCTGGACCACTTCTGCCGCGACCTGACCGAGCTGGCGCGCCAGGGCGACCTGGACCCCACCATCGGCCGCGCGGAAGAGATCGAGCGCGTGATGGAGATCCTGTCGCGGCGCAAGAAGAACAACCCGGTCCTGATCGGCGAGCCCGGCGTGGGCAAGACGGCCATCGTGGAGGGGCTGGCGCAGCTCATCGCCGAGGGCAAGTGCCCCGACAGCCTGCGCGACTACCGGGTTCTGTCGCTCGACATGGCGGCCGTCATCGCCGGTACCAAGTACCGCGGCCAGTTCGAGGAGCGGCTCAAGGCGGTGATGAACGAGATCAGCCAGAACAAGAACATCATCCTCTTCATCGACGAGCTGCACACGCTGGTGGGCGCGGGCGCGGCGGAAGGCGCCATCGACGCCAGC
>DATABT010000059.1:0-2870 GCA_036259455.1 Longimicrobium sp.
GCGAGCGGAGACCGGGCTTATGGCCGTTATAGCCCCGGGCTTTCAGCCCGGGGTCGGCGGGACGGGCGACGCACCCACAACGCATCGGATTTGCCCCCCCGCCCCCCGTTCACCCGTTCACGAGTGGTAGTTCGGCGCCTCGCGCGTGATCGTGACGTCGTGCGGGTGGCTCTCGCGCAACCCCGCCCCGGTGATGCGCAGGAACTGCGGCTCGCGGCGCAGCGTCTCGATGTCGTGGCAGCCCAGGTAGCCCATGCCGCTGCGCAGGCCGCCCGTAAGCTGGTAGATGGTATCGCTCGCGGGGCCCTTGTACGGCACCCGGCCCTCGATTCCCTCCGGCACGAACTTGCGCGCGTCGCTCCCCTCCTGAAAGTAGCGGTCCGCCGAGCCCTCGCTCATGGCCCCCAGCGATCCCATCCCCCGCACGATCTTGAAGCGGCGGCCCTCCAGCAGGAAGGCCTCGCCCGGGCTCTCCTCCGTCCCCGCCAGCATGGAGCCCATCATCACCGTGTGCGCGCCGGCCGCCAGCGCCTTCACCACGTCGCCGCTGTACTTGATGCCGCCGTCCGCGATCACCGGCACGCGCCCCGCGGCACCCTCCACCGCGTCGATCACCGCCGTCAGCTGCGGCACGCCGATGCCCGCCACCACGCGCGTGGTGCAGATGGAGCCGGGGCCCACGCCCACCTTCACCGCGTCCACCCCGCGCTCCACCAGCGCCTCCGCGCCCTCGCGCGTCGCCACGTTGCCCCCGATGATCTGCGTGTCGGGGAACACCTCGCGAATGCGGGCGACCGCGTCCAGCACGCCCAGCGAGTGGCCGTGCGCCGTGTCCACCACCAGCACGTCCACGCCCGCCTCCACCAGGGCCCGCGCGCGGTCCACGTCCGCCGCCGACGCGCCGATGGCCGCGCCCACGCGCAGGCGGCCGCGCTCGTCCTTGCAGGCGCTGGGGAACTGCTGGCGCTTGCGGATGTCCTTCACCGTCATCAGTCCCACCAGCGCGCCGCCCGCGTCCACGATGGGCAGCTTCTCGATGCGGTGGCGGTGCAGGATCTCGCGCGCCTCGTCCATCGAGGTGCCCACGGGCGCCGTCACCAGCCGGTCGCCGGGCGTCATCACCTCGAACACCGGCCGCGAGCGGTCCGTTTCGAACTGCAGGTCGCGGTTGGTGATGATGCCCACCAGGCGCCCCTCGTCCACCACGGGAATGCCGCTGACGCTGGAGCGCTCCATCAGCCGCAGCACGTCGCCCAGCGTCTCGCGCGGTCCGATGGTGAACGGCTTGGCGATCATCCCGCTCTCCGACCGCTTGACCCGGTCCACCTCCTCGGCCTGCCGGTCGACGGTCATGTTCTTGTGGATGATTCCGATGCCGCCCTCGCGCGCCATGGTGATCGCCATCCGGCTCTCGGTGACGGTGTCCATGGCCGCGGAGACGAGCGGGATGGCCAGCTCGATGCTGCGCGTGAGGCGGGTGTGCAGGTCGGTGCTGGCCGGGAGCACCGCCGAGCGGCGGGGCACCAGCAGCACGTCGTCGAAGGTCAGCCCCTCGCCCACGAAGCGGGCGGAAGGCGCGTCGGGACGGTTCATCGGGCCTCCTGAATGCGGCGAGCCCGCCGGTCCTCGGCTCCCGGGCGGGGGAGGAGGTCGGCGGGCATCTCGATTGTGCGTATGGTCTTCGGTCGCTCCATGGCGGAAGTTATCTCCCCCGCGCCCACCCTGTCAACGCCGTCCGCCGCATGCGAGTCCATGGCCTTGCCGGCGGGATCGAGAACGCGACTCGAGAACGTTTGACTATCGAATTATGTCGGATTATATGTAGTACGCCCTCGCGGGCGAGGTCGCCCGCGGGGCAGGTTACCCGCGAACCCGGAGGATGCCATGACCGCAGTTCCGAAGGTGGGCCGCGTAATCCTGCTCGGCCTGGCGGCCGGTCTCACCGCGTGCGCCGACGCGAGCGCGCCGCTGGTTCCCGTCCCCGAGGGGCCGCCGCGCCTGCTGGTGTACGGAGGGACCGAGACGCTTGCCACCGGCCTGAACCTCAACAACGGCTCGTCGGTGACGTGGAACGTGTCGATGCCGTCGTCGGGGACCATCCGGCTCAGCTTCGACGGGCGCATCAACTACGGCAGCACCGCCGGCAACAGCACCCTCTTCGAGATCAAGGTGAACGGCACGCCCGTAACCGACGTCCACCTTTACAACAAGGGCGCCACCTACACCTATCCGAACCGCGGCAATCAATCGGAAGGCTACTACGCCAACCGCGGTGCTCCCTGGGGTCAGCCCGTCAAGTACTGGGGCCTGTTCTGGAGCCCCAACTTCTCGGCCAACAATACCTCGAGCAACACCTACTACGTGCAGGGCGGCAACGCCTACACCTACGTGCTCACCATCAGCGGGCTGGTGAACTACGGGCAGGTGAACACCATCGAGATGGTGAACCGGGGCGCCTGGGTGCAGAGCGCGACCGGCATCTCGCCCACGATCGTCCTGCAGAACGTCAAGGTGCAGTCGGTCACTCCGCCGCCCCTCTCGGTGTTCATCTCCGGCTCCTCCCAGGCGCCGCCCAACCAGTCCTGCAGCTACTACGGCAGCGCCTCCGGCGGCACCCCGCCGTACACCTACCACTGGTACGTGAACGGCGCGCCGTACGGCGGCGGCCAGTGGCTGTGGTACACCAACTTCGGATGGGATTACGACGTGGACCTCTGGGTCATCGATGCCGCGGGCACGGTGAAGGGCGCCTGGCTGCCCGTGTGGGTGAACCCCAACGGCTTCTGCTAAATCGCGGCCCCCGGCGCACCCGGCGGGGAAAAGAATCTCACGCAGAGGAGGTGAGGTGAACGGGGAGGGCGCAACGGACC
>DATABT010000060.1:0-1859 GCA_036259455.1 Longimicrobium sp.
GATTGACAGCGCGCCCGCCGCGCCCTATCGTACCGAACGCTTCACGACGCAATTCCCGCAGGCTCGCAGCCCCCACAGGCCACACCGCGCCATTCTCCGCGCCGCCGGGCCGCGCCCGCACCGGCGAGGGAGGGCGCACCCGCGGAGCCAATTCGCGGCGCCGAACCTGCGGAAAACGCGCTTCCCGGTCCCCCCTCCGGCAGATCTCCCCGTGATCCAGCGGTCCCCCGTGGTTGGCGTGGACGAGACGGAGCTGGCCCGCCGCATCCGGCTGATGTCGCTGGAGCGCTGGGGCGAGCGCCGCGAGACGCTGCTGGTGGGCCAGCACGCCTCCATGCTGGTGCTGCAGGAGCGCGTCCACCGCTTTGCCCAGGCCTCCGGCCCCGTGCTCATCACCGGCGAGACGGGGACGGGCAAGGAGCTCTTCGCGCGCTCCATCTACCTGCTCAGCAACCGCTCCCGGAAGCCGTTCTTCAGCGTCAACTGCGCGCAGTACACGGAGAGCCAGCTCATCGCCAGCGAGCTGTTCGGCCACAAGCGGGGCAGCTTTACGGGGGCGTTCGAGGAGCACCGGGGCGTGTTCACCGAGGCGGACGGCGGCGTGGTGTTCCTGGACGAGGTGGGTGAGCTCACCCTGGCCGCGCAGGCCATGCTGCTGCGCGTGCTGAGCGAGGGCGAGCTGGTGCCCGTGGGCGACACCCGCGTGCGCAGCGTGGACGTCCGCGTCATCGCCGCCAGCAACCGCGACCTGCGCGCCCTCGTCGCCGAGGGGCGGTTCCGCGAGGACCTGCTCTTTCGCCTGCGGCACATGCAGCTGCACATCCCCCCGCTGCGCGACCGCGGGGCGGACTGGCGGCTGATGGTGGACCACTACGTCCGCCGGCTGAACGCGGAAACGGGGACGGACCGCCGCTTCAGCGAGCGGGCGATGGACCGGCTGGCGCGCTATCCCTGGCCCGGGAACGTCCGCGAGCTGCGCGCGGTCGTGGAGACGAGCCACTCCCTCTCCCACGGCGCGGAGCTCATCGAGCCCTCCGCCTTCGAGGAGCAGCTGGAGGCCGGCGTCCCCGCGCGTCCGCACGGCGCCGCGTCCGTTCCCGCGGTCCACGTCTTCTCCCCCGCGGCCACGGCGGCGGAGCTGGTGGAGCGGATGACCGGGGGCGCGGGGACCTTCTGGGAGCTGGTGCACGAGCCCTTCATGGACCGCGAGCTCAACCGCGCCGAGGTCCGCGCGGTGATCGAGGAGGGGCTGCGGCGCAGCAACTGGAGCTACAAGCGCGCGCTGTCCATCTTCGGCGTCTCGCAGGAAGACTACCTCAAGTTCATGGACTTCCTGCGCCACCACCGGCTCAAGCCCGAGCGCTGACGCGTACGGCCGCCCGGCTCCGCGGCGGCCTCCATCCCCCCTCCCCGCCCCCATCACCCGCCCGCCGCCACGGCCCGGCCGGCCACGGCGCGCACCCCGCCGCCGGCCTGCTCCAGGGTAAAGCGCATCTCCCGCTTGAGCTCCGACCGCACCCCGCTGCACGTCCGCGTCCCGTTCTCCACGCGGGTGAGCGGGCAGGCGGCGCCCTGGCAGCCGGGGAGCAGGTGGCAGCCGCGGCACTGGGCGTCGTTCTCGAAGTGCGCGTTCACCCACCGCGCCATCCGCTCGTCCTTCAGCTCCATCCGCCCGTCCGCGTGCAGCCGGCCCACCACGTTCTCCTCCAGGTCGTCCAGCGCCACCGTGCACTTCATCAGCCGCCCCGTGGCGCCCACGACGAAGTTGTACGGCCGCGCGGCGTAGCACACCTGCGCCCCCATCGGCGCCACGTCGCGGATCCCTCCCTCCACCCGCAGGTCCATCTCCAGCGCCTGGC
>DATABT010000061.1:0-3329 GCA_036259455.1 Longimicrobium sp.
GGGGCACGCGGCCCGGCGGAACTGCTGCGGACGGTGCGCGCCGCGGTGCCGCCCCTGCCCGGCGGCGCGCCGTGAGCGCCGCGGCGCGCGGCAGCGTGCAGGCGTCTCCGCGCCGGCGCGCGCTGGAGATCCCCCTGCGCATCCTTCCCGGCGGCGCGGGGCAGGAGGACGGCGAAACGGAGGGGGAGCCGCGGACCGTGCAACTGCACCGCCTGGCCTGCTGCGGCGCGGAGGACGGGCGCGGCGGCGAGGACGGCGCCCTCTTTCTGCTGGACGCGGGGCCGGGGGAGGACGTGCTGCTCCTGGCCGGCGCGGAGGTGCGGCGCCTTCCGCGCGGGGCGGGGGGCGGGGAACTGCTGGACCGCGCCCGGCGCGGCGCCGCCGCGTGGGGGCGGGAGCAGCTGCGGATGCTGCACCGGCTGCGGCTTCCCGAACGGCTGATCGCCTACGCCGAGCGGCTGGCCGCCGCGCAGACGCGCGAGGCCGTGCTGGCCGCGCTGGTGGAGCACACGCCCCGCATCGCCGGGGGATACTGCGCGGTCCTGCTGGCGCCCGGCGCGGACGGCGCGCTGCAGCCGGCGGAGCCGGAGCCGCACCGCCTGGCGCCCGTCTCCCTGCCGCCCCACCCGCGGCTGGAGCGTCCCTGCCTGATCTCCGCGGACGAGGCCCTTTCCGGCACCGGCGGCCCCTTTGCCCCCCTCGCCCCGCTCTTTCGTGACCTGGGGGCGCGCGCGCTGGCGGCCGTTCCCTTCGACGGCGTGTCGCTCCTGCTGCTGGCGGAGCGGCGGACGGACCGCGCGTTCGAGCCGGAGGACTGGGAGCTGCTGCGCGCCGCGGCGCGGCAGGCGGAGGCGGCGCTGCAGCGCGTCCGCCTGTTCGACGAGGTGCGCGAGCTCTCGCTGACCGACCCGCTCACCGGGCTGGCCAACCGCCGCCAGCTGCGCCTGGTGCTGGAGCGCAGCCTGGCCGCCGCCCGCAGGGGGGAGTCGCTGACGGTGGCGATGCTGGACCTGGACGACTTCAAGGCCGTCAACGAGGCGCGCGGTCACATCGGCGGCGACCGCGTGCTGCGCGGCGTGGCCGACGCGCTGGCGGCGGAGGTGCGCGGATCGGACCTGGTGGCCCGCTACGGCGGCGACGAGTTCCTGGTGGTGCTCCCCGGCGGCAACGCCGCCAGCGCCGCCAGCCTGCTGCGCCGGGTGCGCGAGCGCCTGGCGGGCGAGGTGTCCGTGAGCGCCGGCATCGCCGAGTACGGGCCGGACGCCGCCACGCCGGACGAGCTGATCGAGGCCGCGGACCGCCGCCTGTACGCCGCCAAGCAGCAGGTGCACGCCGGCGGCCCCGCCGCGGACGGGCCGGCCCGGGAGGCCCCGCCGGTTCCGATTCGCAACGGCGGTTACCTTTTGTAACGTTCCGACGGCGGCGCGTCCCGGCGTGCTCTGGACGCAAGTCATCACCCCTGAACGAGTTGGAGGATTTCGACACGCGAGGCACACTCCTTTCACTGTCTCCGCCCCGCGCCGGCCAACCCGGGCCGCGCTCATCCCCTCCTTCCGACAAGGGCACCCCGGCCGCGAGGCCGGTCCGCAAAGCCAACGGGTCTCTCTCCCGAGACGGCCGGGTTACCGAAGAAGAACAACCGCCGGCACCCCACCGGCCAATTGTCGAAGGAGCACCCCCATGAAGAAGTCCCTCCTCCTCGCGGCGGGCGTCGCGCTCGCCGCCACCACCGCCTGTTCCGACACGCCCACGGCCGTCGCCCCCGACCAGACGAGCAGCGGCGTGTCGGCGCCCGGCACCGACGTGGGCACCACGTTCACCATCGTGACGCCGGGGAACACCGTCGTCTCGTACCGCACCACCCCCAAGTCGGCCAGGGGCACCTGCGCGCCCGGCGGGCAGTTCTTCAACCAGGCCGGCAACAACCAGGGCTTCAACCACACGCAGTGCACCGAGATCACCGTCACCCCGGGGTCCACGGTGGTGGTGACCTTCGCCGTGCTCGCCAACTTCGTGCAGCCCAAGAGTGGCAACATCAACCTCAACTTCTCCATCTGCGGGTACACGGAGGACGCGGTGACGCAGGAGTGGGTGGCCATGCCGTGCGAGGCGTCGACCTACGTGCACTACAAGAAGAACGGCGACTGGACCGAGGGCGCCGGCGTGATCACCGGGCACGGCGACGACGGCAGCACGTGGACCATCGACCTGGGGCAGATCGGCATGACCGGCAACGCCGGCTTGGTGGCCCGCAGCCTGGGCCCGCTGGTGGCGCAGAAGGACGGCGGCGGCAGCTATGGCGCGGCCTTCCTGAACTGGTAACCTCTGCAACCCTGTCGCGGAACGCTCCGGCCCGTTCGCGGACCGGAGCGTTCCCCCGTACCCCCGCACCCATGCGCCTGCCCCGTCTCCTCCTTCCGCTCCTGGCCCTGGCCGGCGGCTGCGACTCTCCCGTTGAGGCGCCGCTCCCCCCGCGCGAGTACGCGCCGGGCGAGCGGGTGGCGTTCAACGTACAACTGAGCGATGGCCGCCTTTGCGCCGGCGACGAGCGGGTCGTGCGCACGGCGCGGGTCGCGGCGGTGTCGGCGCGAGCGGTGGTGGTAGCCGACGAGGGGAACCCCGCCGGCGGCTACGGCGACGACGACTTCCGTGCGCTGGCGGCGGCGTTCGACACGCAGGTGTGGCCGGTGGTGGCGGCGAACTTCGGCGAGCCGCACGACGTGGACGGGAACAGGCGTGTGGTCCTGCTCTTTACGCGCGCCGTGAACGAGCAGGCGTCCGCGGGGCAGGGCTGGTACGTGGGCGGGGCGTTCGCCGCCCGCGACCTGTTCCCCGCCGCCGGCTCGGGCCGGCTGGGGGCGTGTCCGGGAAGCAACCAGGCGGAGCTCATCTACATGCCCGTCCCCGATCCCGAAGGGGTGGTAAACGGCACCCGGCGCACGCGCGATGCCGAGTCGCGGCGCGCGCCCGCGCTGCTGGCGCACGAGCTTCAGCACGTGGTGAACGCCTCCCGCCGCCTGTACGGCGGCGGCGCCGTGGGCGCGGACTGGAACGAGGAGCCATGGCTGAACGAGGGGCTCAGCCACGTGGCCGAGGAGCTGATGGCGTACGCCACCAGCGACCTGCGCCCGCGCCAGGGGCTCACGCTGGACGCCGTCAGCGCGTCCGCGGACCGCCAGGACGCATTCTCGCGCTTCGTCTATCCCAACTTCACGTGGGCCGGGTACTGGCTGGCGGATCCGGCCGCGGCGTCGGCGTACGGGGCCGACACCCCCGCCGCGCGCGGCGCGGCGTGGCAGTTCCTGCGCTACGCGGCGGACCGCCGCGGC
>DATABT010000062.1:0-2079 GCA_036259455.1 Longimicrobium sp.
GCCAGCGGAAGGCGCAGCCGACCGGCAGCTGGTTGGCTTCGGCGAAGGCGCGGACGTCGTCCACCGCCTGCTCTGTCCAGGTGCTGCCGCCCAGCATCAGGAACGGCCGCTGCGCCTGCGCCAGCAGCGCGCGCAGTTCCCCGTTCAGCCGCGCCGTGTCCAGCAGCGCCACCGCCGGCGGAAGGGGCTGCGGGTACGCCTCCGTCACGCAATCGCTCTGGTGGCGCACCGCCAGGTCCATCGACGGGCCCGCCACCGGCTCGCGAACGGGACCGCACGCCACGGCCGACAACGCCAAGAACGCGCAGAGGGCGTGTCTCAGGACAGAATGCTCGCGCGTTCTACGTTGTATTGCACGGGCGGCGGCCGTGCCGCGGGTGTTGATCTTCATGGCCTTCCTCCTGCATCTTAGTCGTGATCGGCCAAACCTACTCCACACCGGGTGGCGCCTCATGAAAGTCACCGTCCTCCTCCCCGCCCTGTTCGCCCTGCTCCTGGCGGCCGTTCCCGCGCAGTCGCAGATCCGCCTGGAAGGCATCGTTCGCGACGACGAGACGCAGCAGCCCATCGCCGGGGCGCGCGTTGAGGTGTTCGACTTTACCTGGCGCAAGCTGGGCAACCGGGTCACCGACGCGCAAGGCGGCTTTCAGTATCCCCTGCGCCGCCCCGGAACCTACCGCCTGCGGGTGAGCCGCGTGGGGTACGCCGTGGTCACCACGCCCGACCTGGTGACGGGCGCGACTTCCTACCTGAACGTGGAAGTACGCCTGAAATCTGACGCGGTTCTCCTGGCGCCGGTCGCCGTGGTGGCCCGCAGCAGCTCCAATCCCAGCCCCGTGCTGGACAATTTCCACGCGCGCATGCGCTCCGGCTTCGGCACCTACTTTACCCGCGAAGACATCCAGCGGATCAAGCCCACGTACATGAGCGACCTGGTGACGCGGGTGCCGGGGCTGTGGGTGTCCACCTCCGGGCGCGGCACCGAGCGGCACATCTACAGCGGCCGCAACGCCGGCGGCAACGCGCGCGACTGCCCCGCGCAGATCTACGTGGACGGACGCCTGATGAACCCCCGCGTCACCGGCGGAAGCGACGTGGTGGGGATGACGCTGGACGAGGCCGTGCACCCCAACGACGTGGAGGGGATCGAGATCTACCGCGGCCTCTCCACCGTGCCGGCCGAGTTCCTCACCCCGGACGCGCGCTGCGCCGTGATCGCCGTCTGGACCCGCCGCGGCGGGGCGCGCTCCCAGTGAACCAGAACCCAGGGAAACACCCGATGTACAGACCTTTTGCCGCACTGTTCCTGCTGGCTTCCGCGGCGGCCTGCTCCGACATCACCTACCAGGCACCCGTGGCCTGGCAGGGAGGCCTGCTTCCCCGCACGGAGGACGGCATCACCGGCTCCGTGGCCGCCGTGTCGCAGGGACGGCGCCAGACGGAGGCGGGCATCGACCTGGACGGGCGCGCCAACGCCACCTACGGCTGGCAGATCAACACCGGTACCTGCACCAGCCCGGGCCCCATCCTGGGCGGGCGGGGTGCCTACGCCAACATCGTCACCAACAGCAGCGGCGAAGGCCGCATCGTGAGCACCTTCATCTCGGCGCTCATGGAACCGGGCGAGCAGTTTCACGCCGTCATCGTGGACGCCGAGAACCGCTCGCTCATCCTGGCCTGCGGGAACCTGGAACAGGTGGGCTGATCCGGTCCGCGCGGGGGCGAGCGGGCACTGAAAAACTTGACCGGCCCGCCCCCCGTGATTAACCGTAAGAGTAGATTGAACCGGAACTTGCAGTGCATTGAGGGGTAGCTGCCATGACCCTGTGGGCACGTACCAGTCCAAGAGGAGAAGCCATGAAGTTGAACCGCAGAATTGCCGCACTCGCGGCGCTGGTGCTGCTCGCGGCCGTGGCCGGGTGCAGTGACGCAACCGGCCCGCGCCTTCCGGACGACGGCTCCAAGCCCGACCTGCCGCCGCCGACCGGGCAGACGTACCTGGCGCCCGCGGCTCCCGCGGTCTACGCCTGACCCGTCCGGAGCCGTACCCCGGCGGCCCGCCTTCGCGGCGGGCCGCTT
>DATABT010000063.1:0-6863 GCA_036259455.1 Longimicrobium sp.
GCGCCGTGAGCTGTCATTTCGAAGGAGGCGCCGCGGGGACTTGCCTCATGCAGGATCTTGTTGCGCCGACTGAGAAATCTACTCACCCACGCTCATGGCTGGCCGCACGTCCCGGGACCCGCCTCCGATGCGCCGGACGGAAGCGGGTCGAGGACCGAGCGGTGGGCCGGATCACCAGCACGGGTGAGTAGATTTCTCAGTCGGCGCCATGGAAATCCTGCACGGGCTGAGTTCGGTGCAGGCGCCTCCTTCGAAATGACAGTTCGGCGTCGGGTCTGTTTACCTGCAACAAGATCCTGCATGAGGCAAGTCCCCGCGGCGCCTCCTTCGAAATGACAGCTCACGGCGCAGACTTGGTGCGTGCAACGAAATCCGCGATGAACCGGAAAAAGAGAGTACGCGGAGGACTGATTCCGTTCTCCGCGTACTCTCTTTCCAGCTCTGCGCACCCCGCGCTCTGCCGTTCCGCAGCGGCGTGCGGGCGTGCGTCATCTCAACGCGGGGAGGTGAGCGTCCGCCCGTGGCCGTTTCACGATCATACTCACGACGCACTCACGCATTTCTTTTCTCTTCAGCCGCCGCGGGTGCGCGGGCGCTCCCAGTCGCGCAGGTGGTTGAGCAGGTGGTCGATGGAAAAGACGTGGCGCGAATGGTCGTCGTCCGCGCGAAAGACGACGGCGGACCAGCCCCTCATCCCCGTGGGGGTAAAGCGGCGGCCGTGCAGCGTCAGCTTCTGGCCGCTGATGGCGCGGATCAGCACGCGCTCGTAGCGGCTTCGGCTCAGCTCGCTCTCCGGAAACAGGTTGTCCCAGGTGCACAGGCGCCCCACGTCCTCGTACTCCGGCGGGCGGTCGTCCAGGTCCAGCAGGCTCGGCGCGCGCCCCCGCATCACCGACCCGATGAGCCGGAAGGTCCACGGGTCGCTCACCCGGCGGATCGGGTGCCAGAAGTGCTTGACGATGAGCCCCGCCACGCTGCGCAGGCTCAGCTCCCGCCCGTCCGTGGTGCGCCACGTGGTCTCGTCCACGTCCGCCCGGAAGGGACTGCGCGGATAGCAGACGTCCTTGGCCAGCCATCCCTTGCGCGAGGTGTGCTTCATCGGCTTGTAGCCGGCGATGACGGGGATCCCCATCCGCTCCAGCATCTCCAGCTCAAACGAGGGCCAGGTCATCACCTCGCGCACGACGCCCACGATGAGCGTGCCCGTGGCGATCATCAGCGAGGCGCTGGGGGTGAAGTCCACCGTCACCTCGATGCGGTCGCCGCGCGGACGCACGCCCACGCCCGTGGAGCGGCGGTTGGTCGCCAGCAGCATCACCGGCGCGGGAAGGATGTAGGAGAGGAGCAGCGCCAGCTTTCTGACGGTGCGGCTGCGCCCCTGCTCCTGCCGCGGCAGCTCGAAGCTGACGTTGTAGTGCGTGCTGAAGCCGGTCAGGCGGATGTCCCGGCCGGTGCGCGCCTCCCAGTCGTCCAGCTGCTCGCGGAGGTACAGGATGCTTTCCCACAGCGAGCGGCCGCAGCGGGCCGCGGCGCCGCGCTCGATCTCGATGACCGGCGTGGCCACCTCGATGACGCCAGTGTCGAAGTAGACGGCGCCGCCCGTGGGCAGGTGGTACGACGTTCCCACGCGGTGCATCAGGTTGCCGCGCACGAATGCCCGCGGCGAGCCGAACACCTCTTCGGGGCGCACGGGCTGCCCGTCGAGGGTGACGGAGAACTCGGCCTCCATCCCCATGGCGGCCAGCTGCAGCCTGCCCTGCGGGCGGGACTCGCCCTTCCCGGTTCCCTGCTTCTTGTCGGCGTCGGCCATCAGCCTTCAGCGGTTTTGGTCACTTCGTCTTCGCCCGGACCGTGCAGCGGCTCGGGATCGCCCGGGTCGGGCTCGTCGCCCCCGCCGTGCGGCGCCACCACGGCGAAGCCCACGTCCAGGTGCAGGTGGTCGTCCGTCTCCCCCAGCCCCTGCCCGAAGGGGCGGGCCCAGAACGCGGGGGTCAGCGAGCGGGCCAGGCGGCTGTACCTGCCGATGGTGCGCTCGTCGTCAAGCCAGTCGTCGCCCACGCGGTAGATGTTGGCGGCGGTCCCCCAGCAGTGCGGGGAGGCGAACTCCGTAAGCCGGTGCCGGGGCGACCGGTATCCCCCGTTGGCGGCGATGTGCACGTACGTGTCCACCTGGGCGCGAAAGGTTTCCAGCGCCGCCGCCAGCAGCCCCACGGCCAGCGGCAGGTAGCGGGGCCAGTGCAGGCGCTGCAGCTCGTGCTCGCGCACGTCCACGTTCAGGAACTCCCACACCTTGAAGTGCGGCGACAGGTCCGTCTGCAGCGCCGCCTCCCAGCTGGGCACCTCGAAGAACCAGCGCGGCAGCCGCCTGCGCCGCCCGTCGCGCCCCCGGAGCAGCTCGCCGGGGCGCAGCAGCTCGCGGTGCTCCTGCGACAGGTCCAGCCCGTCCACCACCCGCAGCGGGTACGACGACCGCTCAGGCATCGTCCCCCTTGCCGGTGAGGTGGTGGTACACGGCGCGGGAGATGGAGGCGATGGTTTCGCTGCGCTTGCCCGTCTTCTGCGCGTCCCACTCGCTGAGCACCACCAGCGCGTACGGCTTGCGGCGCGGCAGGTAGACGATGCCTGCGTCGTGCGCCACGGTGCTGATCTCCCCCGTCTTGTTGGCCACCCGCGCCTCGTCGGGAAGCCCGGCGGGGATTCCGCTGCGAAACTCCTGCGCGTGCAGGATCTCCAGCATCTTTTCCGACGCCTCGGCGGTGAACGCGCGCCCCTCCTCGATCACGCGCAGCACGCGCAGCATGCCGTCGGCCGTGCAGCGGTTGTTGATCCCCGCCTCGTACGCCCGCTCGTCCTCCACCCCCCGGCGAAACTCCACGCCGTCGTCCAGGTTCAGCTCCTTCAGGGTCCGCCGGATCTCCTCGATCCCCACCACCTCGATGAGCAGGTTGGTGGCCAGGTTGCTGCTGGTGGTGATCATGTGGTGCGCCAGCTCGTGCACCTTCATGGTCTTGCCGATGTGCTGGTGCACCTCGCTGTTGGCGTCGCGCCCGCTCGCCACGCGGTACGACGAGTCGTCGGCCACGCTGATGAAGCGATTGCGCACGTGCACGCGCGCGTTGAGCGCCAGGTCGCCCTCGCGAATGGCGCCGAACACGCCCACCAGCACGGGAACCTTGATGGTGCTGGCGGCGTGGAACCACTCGTCGCCGCGATAGCTCCACGCGGTACGCGTCTCGTAGTCGTGAAACGCCACCGCCACGCTGCGCGCCCCGTTGCGTTCGGCGATGGCACGCACCTTCACGCGCAGGGGGTCCTCGTCTTCCCTGCGCACTTTCTCTTTCCTGGATGGCATCCGGCCGTCGTATGTCAGCGAGCGCCCGGCCCCCATACGTTTGCCGGGACAGACGCGGGTGCTGTTGCAGGATCGGAGCCAGCGGGCGGGCAGCGGTGGGAGTGCGTCAGTGCGTGAGTGCGAACGCGAAAGTGCGTAGTGCGCCGGTACAGCCGGACTTCACCCATCACGCCCCCACTGGCGCACGAACGCACTTTCGCACTCACGCACTCCCGTCTGGCACCCCGTGTGCTGATGTGCTCCCGGTGAATCGGCGGGGCGAGCCACACCCGGGACCAGACGCATGACGGATAAAGCGGAGCAGGCGCAGCAGGCGGGACAGGCCGTGGACGACCGGCCCATCGCGCTGGTGGACGGCAGCAACGTCGCGCACAGCAGCGAGGGCGACGACGTGCGCCTGGAGAACATCAAGCTCGTCGTCCGCAAGCTCATCGCGGAGGGATACGAGCCCATCGTGGTGGCCGACGCCGCGCTCCGCCACCAGATCGACGACAAGGAGGGATACGAGCGGCGCATCGAGGAGGGAAAGATCAAGCAGGCTCCCGCCGGAACGGACGCGGACTACTTCCTCCTCTCCTTCGCGCGCGAGCTGGACGCCGTCATCGTCTCCAACGACCTGTTCCGCGACCGCGTGGAAGCCTTTCCCGAAGCCCGCGAGCGCATGATCCGCTACATGATCGTGGAAGAAGAGGTCGTCTTCGAGCGCAGGAACAAGAAGCGGTAGGATCGCGGCGGGACCACCGTTTACGAATCACCCCAGGAGCCCGCCTTCTGGGGTTTTTCTCTGGGCCCCGTTGATACTTTCTGGGCATCGGGCCGGCGAGACGGGAGTTGGTTCCGCCGCGGCTGAAGCACAGCAAAAGACCCCGACAGGCGGTTGCCTGTCGGGGTCCTGACCCCGGAGACATGCACCAGGACTCCGACGAGCCTGGGAGGGGTAACCGGGGAATTCGACGACCAAACTAACGGTTTCTCCCGCCGAATGCAACCGAATCTCGACACCATTCGCAAGACGATCTCCAGAGATCGTTTTGAGGCATACCGCAGGTCCGGTGATCTCGACGATTTCGACGTGCTGGCCCGGTACCTCTGGAACGCGATGCTGTGCGAAGCACTGTATCCAGCGATGCAGGCCTTCGAAGTCGCTCTGCGGAACCGTCTCTACACCGGGATCGCGAGCGTCTACCCCGCTGCCGAGGCCGACTGCGAGGACGTTACGTGCTGGCTCGACTTCAAGGCGCCGATCATCCACCCGAACGAGGTGCATCGCATTCCGGACGCCAAGTCCGAACTGAAACGCCAGGGGAAGGATTTCACCGTCGGCCGGCTGGTCGCGGAACTGAACCTGAACTTCTGGCGGAAGCTCCTGCACAAACCGTACGGCGACAGGGCGACCTCTGCACGAGGCAACTTCTGGCCGCGCCTGGTTCCGGTCGTCTTTCCCGAGGTGGACCGAAGGTTCAACAACATCGCGCGGATCTCGAGTGCCGTGGACGAGATCTACGCGATGCGGAACCGCATGTTCCACCACGAGCCCATTTTCGACGGGGTGCTCCAGAAGCACGGCACCCTGTTGCGCGTGATCCGGTGGATCGAGCCGCAAATGGAGGCGACCGTGCGTGAGTTCGACCGCTTCCCGGAGACGTTCCAGCTCCAGCCCGAAGGTCTGAGGGAGCGGCTGAAGCGCGTGGCGAAGCACGAACGCGCCCAGCCTTCGTAGCAGTACGCTTCGACCGTCTCGGCGTCCTCTCTTGTTCCTCCGCGTCCTCCCCGTGACATGGACTTTCCGTCCACGGAGGGACGCTTGCCAGTCGCCCGGGCGGCGGGGTAACTTTCCCTCCCGGCGGAACCCTCCCCCGCCCCATCCCATCCGCAAGTTCAAACGCAGCAATCACGTTGAGAGACATCGCGCTGTACCACGGCGACGGCCGCGGCTGGATCGAGGTCATTACCGGGGTGATGTTCAGCGGCAAGAGCGAGGAGCTCATCCGGCGCGTGCGCCGCGCGCTCATCGCCCAGCGCCGCGTGCAGGTGTTCAAGAGCGCCCTGGACGATCGCTACGCCGGCGTGCGCACCATCAGCTCGCACGACGGCTCCGGCGTGGAGGCGGTGCCCGTCCGCTCGTCCACCGAGGTGGCGGAGCACGTGCACCCCTACACGCAGGTGGTGGCCATCGACGAGATCCAGTTCCTGGACGACGGCGTCGCCGACGTGATCAGCCTGCTGGCCGACAACGGGGTGCGGGTGATCGTGGCGGGGATCGACATGGATTTTCGCGGCGAGCCCTTCGGCCCCATGCCGCGCATCCTCACACTGGCGGAAACGGTGGACAAGCTGCACGCCATCTGCGTGGTCTGCGGCAACCCGGCCACCCGCAACCAGCGCCTGGTGGACGGGCTTCCCGCGCCGTACGAGGGGCCGCAGATCCAGGTGGGCGGCAGCGAGGCGTACGAGGCGCGCTGCCGCCGCTGCCACGACGTGCCGAGCGACCAGCGCTACCAGATGTCGCTGCTGGACCTGCTGGCCAGCACCCCCGCGGATCCCGTGGTCCTCACGCGCGAAAGCCTCAGGCGGCGGGCCTGATCCTTCGCGCCTTGCGGGACTGGACGCATACGACAATTGCAACGTCGTGACCGACGGACGTGGAACGCCCTGCGGAATCCTCGAGCGCCGCGCCTGATCGGGCCGGCGTGCCCTCCCCGAACGCAGGAGGCGGCGGATGGACGACCTTGCGGCGAGCATCGCCCGCATCAAGCCCCTGGCCGACGCGGTGGTGGAAGCGGCCACCGCCCTCAACGCCGCCGTCCGCGCCGCCGCCCAACAGGGGCTGAGCGTGCGGCTGGATCTGTCCGAGCAGTCCGCCGGCCCCGACGCCGAGCCGATCCCCATCGTCCGCGCGCGCATCTCCAAGCGCATCGTCTGATTCGCGCGTGGACCCGGACTCGTTCGACGTGAGCCTGTCGCGCGCACGGTGACCCGCGCGCGGGATGGACAGGCGGGCGTGGGATGATCATCCCGCGCCCGAATGCTTTTCAGCCGGTTTGCAACGTCTCCCTTGCGGAGGGCGTCACACAAAGTGCAGGTTTTCTAGCACACCCAGACGGCGCCATCCGGCGCACGCACCCAGCACCCGCCCACACCCATGCGCATCCGCCTTTCGCACCTCACCGCCCTGGCCGCGCTGGCGCTCTCCGCGGCGCCGGGGCACGCCCAGGAACGGCGCCCGCTCACGGCGCTGGACTTCTATCACCTCAAGAACGCGGGCGCGGTGAGCCTGTCGCCCGACGGGCGGCGGGTGGTGTACGTGCTCACCGAGGTGGACAGCGCCGAGAACCGCTACCGGCGCGACCTGTGGATCGCCAACACCGACGGCAGCGGGCTGCGCCGGCTCACGTGGACCAACGCACGCGGGATCGGCGCGCCGCAGTTCTCACCGGACGGGCGGATGATCGCCTTTACCCAGTCGCGGGAGAGCGGGCCCGGCCAGGTGTGGATCCTTCCCCTGGCCGAG
>DATABT010000064.1:0-3664 GCA_036259455.1 Longimicrobium sp.
GCGGGGGGGCCGCCCCGCGCCCCCGCCCGCGATTCACGTCACGGGCAGGCCATGCCGTTGCATGCGGACCACATGGCCGACCCCTCGCAACGGAAGCAGTTGGTGTAGGCGATGGTCGCGCACCCGCCGCCGCACGAGGCGTCGTCGCAGGTGTAGGGGCAGGTGTTGTCGTCGCAGGTGTACGCGCACGTGTTGGGACAGGTGTTGTCGCAGGTGTTGTAGTTGGCGCAGGTGGGGCAGCCGGGGCACGTGCACTGGGTGTAGCACGTGCACTGCTCGCCGAACACGGTTCCCTTCTTTTCGGCGTGGCGGCTGGTGTCGAACGACTCGACCGTCAGCTGATCCAGGTCCAGCTTGAGCTTGGTCTGCATGGGGCTTCCTCCACGGAGGGGGGTGGATGTCCGGCCCGCGGTCGCGGTACCGGACGCAAACGGCCGCACCCCGGGACGGGCGCGGCCGTTCTGCTCATGCGCAGGTCACTTCGGCACGACAACACGCGCAAGCCTCACACGCGAGCGCGCGACGGCGGAAACAGGGCGCGGTATAGGAGCGGCGGATCACGAGCATGGCGGATCGGAAGCCGTGAACAGTCCCTTCGTACGTCGAACCTTGGCGGTCCTTCGCCAAGGTCCTGCGGACGCTGCACGCAGAATACGGGGGCGGGGTACCGTACCCCGGACCTCGCCCGTACTTATAACGTCGGGTTCCGGATGACGCAACATTAAGACCGAAAGAGATAGCCGATCAGAGTGAATCCGGCTCACGGTTCCGTGCGAGTCTATCCCCGCAGCCACAAAAAAACCCGCGATCGCGTGGTGCGATCGCGGGGGCATGGGTACGGCCCCACCGCGCGAGGCCGAAGAGCTTTGCCAGGGCGCCGCGGGATGAGCATCGCGGGACCGGTAGTCCGGTCGGGCCGGCGGAGCGGGCCGTCGTGCGGTGGGGCCGTGGATGCATGATGCATCCGCCTCTCCCGCCGCGCAAGGAAACATTCAGCGGGATCGCATCCACGGCCATCGAAAACGTCAGCCACGGCGGGCGGCGGCGCATTCGATCGCGGCGGTGATCGCGTTGAGGTGCCAGGGCGCGACCGGCGCATGCAGTTCCCTGAGAATCGGCGGCACCTGGCCACGGGATCCCTTGAGCCGAACGCCGCAGATGCCCTTGCGCTCCTGGTATGCCGTCAGGAGCTCAAAGTCCACCCACTCGCGCCACGCGGTGCCGTTACCGATGAGACAGACCACGACATCCACCGCTCTTTCTCACGCAATCGCTTGCGCACGTAGCTGTTCCGCTCGCTGTTGACCATCGTGGGAAGGCCATCCAGCAGATCGAGGCCGACGCGCGGGTTCGCGATCATCAATCTGAACCCGCTCACCTGCCGCAGGTTTGCCGCATGAAAGCTCAGGAATACGTGCCGCTGCCGCGGGTGTATCTCCGGCTTTCTCCGACAGGCCTTGAGCAATCGCGTAAGAGAGTTAAAGCCGCGGCGCTCGAGGAGCGTCCCCAGATGCATGTCACCCCGGGCGTGCAGATCGATCCCATACCTCGCTTCGATGGTGCTGACCAGGGTGTCGTCGGGAGTGCGGGGCTTCTGGCATTCCCAGCCGCGGGGTTCAGCCCGTGGTGCGGGGGCGAGCGCTGAAACCCGCCACCAACGCCCGACGGGGCCGGCGGATCACTCCGCCGGCCCCGTCGTTCATCCACCGAAACCAGGCGAGATCAGCCGTTCGTCTGCTCGGCCTGCTCGCCCTCGGTGCCCAGCTGCTGCTGGCCCGCCTCGCCGCCGATCTCGATGCGGCGGCGGCGCGCCTTTTCGCTCTTGGGCACGGTGACGGTCAGCACGCCGTCCTGGAAGCTGGCCTGGATGTTGTCGGCGTCCACGTCACGCGGCAGCACGAAGCTGCGGGTGAAGGTGCCGTAGCGGCGCTCCGCCAGGTGCCAGCGCCCCTGCTCGCCCTCGGTGCGCTGCTCGCGCTTTTCACCGCGGATGGTGAGGACGTTGTTCTCCACGTCCAGCTCGATGTTCTCGCGCTTGAGTCCGGGCATCTCGGTGACCACGCGGATCTCGCGCTCGGTTTCGATGACGTCCGTCTCGGGCGCGCGCATCAGGCTGTTGCCGTTGGCGGCGCGGCCCGCGTTGCCGAAGAAGGTGTCGAACAGCTGGTCGAACGGCTCGGCGTAGCGGGTGGTGGGATACAGTGCCATGGTCGTTTTCTCCGGGTTTCCTGAAGTTTTCGACGGTGTCGATGGCTTCGAGAGGCGTCGGATGCACCGTCCCCATCCGCGCCGGCTTGCCCTGGGGGAAAGGCAACCGGTGTTCCACGCCGGATCGGTCAATTCGACAAGGACACGTTCGGTTTGGCAGACGCCAACTGCGTTTGTGACAGCAGATTACTGATCAACCAATCGCCCGTAGACAAGGAGGCGATTTCCCCCGTATTTGATTAAAAGAATCGCACGTTATATTCATATTTATTCATATTTATTCATGCACATTCGGTCACGCCGGC
Organism: Longimicrobium sp.; assembly: GCA_036259455.1. Lineage (GTDB taxonomy): Bacteria > Gemmatimonadota > Gemmatimonadetes > Longimicrobiales > Longimicrobiaceae > Longimicrobium. Next base: position 2,514 of record DATABT010000064.1, read on the forward strand.
CGCACGGCGGCCGGTTTGTGCGTACCCGCACCCACCGAGGAGGCAATGAGTAAGATGATTCTTCTTCGCAACGCGCTGTATTCGGCGGTGATGGCAGCGGCGTTGGTGTTCGGGGCATCGCAGGCGTTCGCGACGCCACAGATGGCAACCGCTCGAGAATGCAGTGCCTATGCTGAGCAGCGCTGCCGGACGCAGTGCCAGCAGCAGGGCTACGATGACGGCACGTGCAGCCGGTATTCCAGCATCTACTGCGATTGCTGGTTCTATTAGTCACGTTGCGGCAAAGGGGCCGGCTCTCCAATGCGGAAAGCCGGCCCTCCGACACTTGGCGCGTTGGAACGCCGGGTCGCGCCGAGTGCTCAAGCGAGCGGAGACGAGTGCGGCGCGGGAAGGGGCAGGCCACTCCCGCACTTTCGCACTCCTACCGGCACTCCTCGCTGACCACCTGCCCCTCGATCACCACGGCGCACACGTGCGAGGTGTACTCGAACGGGTCGCCGTCGAAGACCACCACGTCGCCGTCCTTGCCGGTTTCCAGCGAGCCCACGCGGCGGTCCTGGCCGATGATGCGTGCGGCGTCGATGGTGATGGTGCGCAGCGCATCTTCCATCGACAGCCCGTTGGCGGCGGCAATGGCGGCCTCGAACAGCACCACGCGCGTCTTGGGGACGTATCCCTCGAACCCGCTCTGCAGCGCCACGGTGATGCCGGCCTCGCGCAGGCGGCGCGCCGTCTCCAGCGTGGCGTGCCCCGTCTCGCCCCCCAGGCGCACCATCGTCGGATGAAGGATGACGGGGACGTTGGCGCGGCGGATCTCGTCGATCACCATGTACGATTCCGCGGCGCCGTCCAGCACCAGGTCGAAGCCGAACTCCTCCTGCAGCCGCAGCGCGGCCAGGATCTCCGGCACCCGCTGGGCGGTGATGAGCGCCGGCACCTCGCGGTTCAGCACGCGCGCCAGCATCTCCAGCCCCAGGTCCCGCGCGCCGGGGCCGTCGTTCCCCCCGCCACCACCACCGCCCAGCGGGTGCCGGAGATCCTGGCGGCGCTGCGGCTGCAGGAGGAGTTCGGCTTCGACCTGGTGCTGGACGGCGCCGCGGAATCGTACATGGTGATCGACGAGATCCGCCGCGCCAACGTCCCCGTCATCC
>DATABT010000065.1:0-5342 GCA_036259455.1 Longimicrobium sp.
GGCGGGTCCCGGGACGTGCGGCCAGCCATGAGCGTGGGTGAGTAGATTTCTCAGTCGGCGCAACAAGATCCTGCATGAGGCAAGTCCTCGTGGGCGCCTCCTTCGAAATGACAGCTCACGGCGCAGACTTCGTGCGTGCAAAAAAATCCGCGATGAACCAGAAAAAGACTCTGTTGACTCCGTGTGAGGCCGATCTGTACAAGCTCGCTGAGACGCGGGCCGTGCCGAACGAGAAGGGGCAGCCCGCGCGGTCACGGGCTGCCCCTCGTCCATCAGGCCGAACGCGCGATCAGCGGTCCCACCAGACGCGGTCGTTCAGCCCCGCGCCTCCCTGCCGCTGCGTCGCCTCGGCCAGCGCGGCGGCGTTCAGCGACTGCTCGCTCACGGGGTAGCGCAGGCGGCGCGGGATGAGCCGGTCGTTGGCCGCGTTGGGACCGGGGAGCAGGGCGGGGTAGCCCGTGCGGCGCCACTCGGCGTACGCCTCCGGCCCGTTGCCGTACAGGGCGATCCACTTCTGCAGCCCGATGCTGGAAAGCCCCGCGTACGCCACGCCGGACTGCGCCAGGTACGCGTCGATGGCCGCCGCGGGGATGTCGGTGAACGCGTCGCCCTGCACGTTGAACTGCGTCATGTGCGCGCGGATGGCGGCCTGGTAGAGCGCCGCCGCGTCGCCGGTGATCCACCCGCGCTCGGCCGCCTCGGCCTGCAGGAACAGGACTTCGGCGTAGGTCATCACGTACGAGGGCGCGTCGGCGCGGGCGAACCACTCGCCCACGCGCGAGATGGTGTTCAGCGGCACGTCGGCGTCGTTGCCGGGCACGTCGCCCTGGTAGGTGCCCGCCGCCGTGGGCTTGGCGTAGAAGGGGAGCCGCGGGTCGTCCAGGCTGGCCAGCGAGTCTACCAGCGTCTTGCTGATGGCGTGGTCGATGCGCGGGATGGACTCGTACGCGTAGATGGGGTGCTCGTTGGTGCCGTTGGCCAGGTACCACAGCACCGCGTTGTCGGCGTTGCTGGTGAACACCCCGTCCGCCAGCGCGTCGGCGAACTCGGCGGCCGCGGGGCCGGGGGCCACCTCCGACATGCGCATGGCCATCCGCAGCCGCAGCGAGTTGGCGAAGCGGCGCCACTTTTCGGGGTCGCCGCGGTACAGCAGGTCCGCCGCGCCCATGCGCGCCCCCGTGGGCGTGAGCAGCCCCGCCGCCGTGCGCAGCTCCGACAGCAGCCCGTTGTAGATCTCGGCCTGCGGGTCGTACTTCACGAAGTTGCCCGCGGCCGGGTCCTGGCGAAGCCGCAGCGCCTCGGAGTAGCCCACGTCGCCCCACAGGTCGGTGACCACGTGAAAGGTCCAGGCCCGCATGATCATCCCCATGGCCTGGACGTTGGGCCGCCCCTCCGCCTCACCCTTGGCCACCACCTCGTTCAGGTCCTGCAGCGGGCCAGCGTAAAAGCCCGTCCAGTGGCCGCCGATGGGCGATTCGCCCACGATGTACTTGTCTTCTTCGGAGAACCGGCTCTCCGAGTAGTGCTGCACCCACAGCCCCGTCAGGTCCAGGTTGAGCCCCGCCCCCGTGGCCCGTCCCACCGCCGCTTCGACGGCGTTGGTGAACAGGTACTCCGCGGCCGCGGTCTCCGGCTGGTTGGGGTTGCGGTTCAGGTCCGTGAGCCCGTGGTCGCAGCCGGCGGCGCCCAGCGCCAGGGCGGCGGCCAGCGCCGCGGGGGCGCGCTTCGAAAGATGCGTCATCTCTTCAAGTCCTCCCTCAGGGCGTCACGGAGATGTTGAACCCCACGCTGCGCGCGGAGGGGAGCTGCCCGTACTCGAAGCCCTGCACGTTGCTGGCGTTGAACGCGGTCTCGGGATCGATGTTGGGGGCGTCGGCCCACAGGGCCAGGTTGCGGCCGATCAGGGCCAGGCTGACGCCGTTCACTCGCATGCGCCGGGTAAAGCCGGCAGGCAGCGTGTAGCCCAGGCGCACCTCGCGCAGCTTGACGAAGGTGGCGTCGTACAGCCACTCCTCGGTGATCCCCGAGCTGGTCTGGCTGATGCTCTTGTGGTACTGCTGCGCCGTAACCCGGATGGTGTTCTCCACCGTGTCGCCGTTCACCACGCGCACCCCGGGCACGATGAAGCCGCCACCGTCGGCGATGGCGTGCGCCGTCTCGCGCCCCCGCAGCGACTCGTACAGCACGCCCGAGCGGCGGCCGTGCATGTTGGTCATGGAGAAGATGTTGCCGCCGAAACGCCCGTCCACCAGCACGTTCAGGTCCACCCCCCCGTACGCGATGCGGCTGCTGATGCCGCCCGTCCAGTCGGGGTCGTACTTGCCCAGCCGCTCGATGGGCCCGGTGGTGAGCGGAAGGCCCGTGCTGCCCACCACGATGCGCCCCTGGCTGTCGCGCACGTACTTGCGGCCGTAGATCACGCCGTAGGGCTGCCCCGGGCGCGCCTGCACCGACGTGTTGTAGAAGGTGCCCAGCACCAGGTTCTCCAGCCCCTCGGCCAGCGCGTCCACGTTGCTGCGGTTGCGCGTGTAGTTGGCCGTCAGGCTCCACTCCAGGCCGTTGGACAGCCGCAGGGGCGTGGCCTGCAGCAGCACCTCCACGCCGCGGTTGCTGATCTGCCCCGCGTTCAGCATGCGCTCCGTCACGCCGGTGAGCGGCGTCACCTGAACGGGCACGATCTGGTTGCGCGTGACCTTGTTGTAGTAGGTGAGCTCCAGGCCCAGCCGGTCGCCCGACCCGCGCAGCTCCGTGCCCACCTCCCACGAGCGCGTGCGCTCAGGCTTGAGCAGCGGGTTGCGCAGCAGGTTGCTGCTGGTCAGGCGCGGGTTGTCGTTGAAGAACTCGTCCGTCAGGTACGGGTCCACCAGGTTGTACGGGTCGGTGTCGTTGCCCACCTCGCTCCAGCTCGCGCGGACCTTTCCGTAGCTGAGAAAGGGGACGTCCGCCAGCTGCGTGAAGATCACGTTCGTCGAGACGGACGGGTAGAAATACGACCGGTTGCTCTCCGGCAGCGTACTGGACCAGTCGTTGCGCCCCGTGGCTTCCAGGAACCAGGTCTCGCGCCACCCCACCTGGGCCGAGCCGTACAGGCTGTTCACGCGCCTGGCCGAACGGCGGTCGCTCAGCACCGGCTCCACGGCGCGGTTGTTCATGTTGAACAGCCCCGGCACGATCAGGCTGTCCACCGACGACCCCTTCAGCCGGCCGCGGCTGTCGCGGCGGTTGCCGCCGAAGTTGGCGCTCAGGTCAAAGTCGCCGCGGGCCGGCAGGGTGGCCGTAAGCAGAAAGTCGCTGTTGGTTTCCTGCTCGAAGATGGTGGTCTCGTTGAAGGCGCCGGTTCCGCTCTGGCCAATGGTGCCCGCCTGGTACGTCCGGGTGCGGTTTTCCTCGTACCAGTCGGTGCCCGAGCGCACCATGCCGCTCAGCCACGGCGCAAAGTCGTAGCGCAGCGTGGCGCTGCCGATGATGCGGTCGCGCGTGTCGGCGTTGCCGTTCACCAGCGCCGTCCAGTACGGGTTGTTGTTCCACTGGTTGTTCCAGTTGAACTGCGACCCGTCCTCGTTGCGCATCCGCTGGCGCAGCAGGTTGGTGTCCACCTGGCGGCCGAACCAGATGAACTGCCACATCACGTTGTCCTCGCCGTACCCCTGCGCGGGGCGGTTCTTGGCGTCGGTGTTGATGTACTGCACCGACGCGCCCGCGTTGAGCCGGCTTCCCAGCCGCGCCGACCCGTTGAGCCCCGCGGTAGTGCGGTCCATCTCGAACCCGGGGTACATCCCCTCCTGCGCCAGGTTGGCCACGGAAAGGCGCACGTTCATCCCGTCGCCGCCGGACGCAAAGGCGGCGCTGGTGTTCACCGTGCGCCCCGTGTCGAAGAAGCTGCGCACGTTGTCGGGGTGCGACACCCAGGGCGCCGGCTGGCCGTTGCTGAAGAACTGCCTGATCATCAGTCCCGAGTCCAGGCGCGGCCCCCAGCTCTCGTCCGTGTCGTCGAAGGTGCCCTGGCCACGACCGTCCACGTACTCGTACTGCCCGTTCTGCCCCTGCCCGTACAGGTTCTGGTAGCGGGGCAGGCGCAGCGGCGTCTCGAAGGTCACCAGGCTGCTCCCGGTGACCCGCGTCTCGCCGCCGCGGCCGCTCCGGGTGGTGATGATGATGGCGCCGTTGGCCGCGCGGGAGCCGTACAGCGCCGCCGCGTTGGGCCCCTTGAGGACCGTGATGGACTCGATGTCGGCCGGGTTCAGGTCCTGGATGATGTTGCCGTAGTCGATGGCGTTGAAGCCCGTGCACCCGCTGCAGGTGCCGGCCACGTATTCGGGGGCCGAGTTGCTCACCGGCACGCCGTCCAGCACGAAGAGCGGCTGGTTGTTGGCCGTGAGCGAGTTGGCGCCGCGGATGACGATGCGCGAGCTGCCGCCCGGCGTGTTGCTGTTGGTGATGGTCACGCCCGAAACCTTGCCGGAGAGCGCCGTCACCAGGTTGGGCTCGCCGCCCTGTGCCAGCGCCTCGCCGCTCACCTCCTGCACGCTGGTGCTGATCTCCCGCTTTTCGCGGGTGATGCCCAGCGCCGTCACGACGAGCTCGTCCATCACCACCCCCGCCGGGTCCAGCGAGAACACGGCCGTCGCCGTGCCGCCGGCGGTGACGGAGACCTGCCGCTGCGCGGTGGCGTAGCCCAGCCGCGCCGCGCGCAGGGTGCGGGTGCCGGCGGGCACGTTGCGGATCTCGAACCGGCCGTCCGCGCCGGTCACCGCGCCCAGGGTGGTGCCGTCCACGCTCACGCGCACGCCCGCCAGCGGCGTGCGCGCGTCCGCGTCGCTGACGGTTCCCTGGATGTTCCCCGTTCCCTGCGCCGCCGCCGGCCGTGCGGCCGCGGTGAGCAGGGCAAGGAACGCGAGCAGCCAACCGAGTTTGCGCATCAGGTTGCTCCTTTGGATGGGTTCGGGTCGGGACCGCCGGCGGCGGCCACGCGGCAGGTGCCGCTTCCGTCCGTACGTCAGGGCGTAAAGAGATTGAACAACGTTGATGTCCCCGCGGCACGAAAGCGGGGATACGCGCGGAACGGCTCGGGCGTGATCAGATGATTTTTGCCGAAGACGGTGGAGCGCGCCGCGCGGAAGGAATATGGATGAGGCGCAGTCTACATCCGCGCACCGGGCGCGGCAAGGGCGTTCCGTTACAAACAAAAAACCGCCGGGTGCGCGCCGCGGCGGATCGTTAAGAATACGGTATTCTCATTCCCGGACGCGATTTTCCGGATCGCGCGGATCCTGCCGGAATACGATGCCGATCTGCTACAGCCGCAAGGCGCACCCTGGCACCTGCCTCGCGCCGGAACTCGT
>DATABT010000066.1:0-16728 GCA_036259455.1 Longimicrobium sp.
GCCAAGCGGACGGGCCGCGCCGCCGTGCGGATTGCGGTGGAGATGGTGGACGAGGGACGCATCACCCCCGAAGAGGCGGTGCTCCGCGTGCAGCCGGAGCAGCTGGACCAGCTCCTCCATCCCATGGTGGATCCCGACGCCGCCGTGCAGGTGCTCACGACGGCGCTCCCCGCCTCGCCCGGCGCGGCGTCGGGCGTGGTCGTCTTCAATCCCGACGAGGCGGCGGAGCGGGGGCCGCACGAGCCCGTGGTCCTGGTGCGCCGCGAGACGTCGCCGGAGGACTTTCACGGGATGGTGGCCGCGCAGGGCATCCTCACCGCGCGCGGGGGGATGACGTCGCACGCCGCCGTGGTGGCGCGCGGGATGGGCAAGTGCTGCGTGGCCGGCGCCGGCGAGCTGGTGATGGACGAGGGGCGCCGCCGCTTTTCCGTGGGCGACACCGTGGTCCAGGAGGGCGACTGGATTACCCTGGACGGCAGCACGGGGCGCGTGATCCTGGGCCGCGTGCCCACCGTGGAGCCGGAGCCCACGGACGACTTCCGGCGGCTGATGGAGTGGGCGGATCGCGTCCGGCGCCTGCGCGTGCGGACGAACGCCGACACGCCGCACGACAGCGAGGTGGCACGCCGCTTTGGCGCCGAGGGGATCGGGCTCTGCCGCACGGAGCACATGTTCTTCGAGGGCGACCGCATCGACGCGGTGCGCGAGATGATCCTGGCCGAGAACGGCGCCGCGCGCGCCATCGCCGTCGCCAAGCTGCTGCCCATGCAGCGCGCGGACTTCGAGGGCATCTTCCGGGCGATGGACGGCCTTCCCGTCACCATCCGCCTGCTGGACCCGCCGCTGCACGAGTTCCTGCCGCACGGCATGGCCGAGATCAAGGACCTGGCCCGCAAGCTCAAGCAGGGCCCGGACAAGCTGCGCGCGCGGGTGGACGCGCACCACGAGGCGAACCCCATGCTGGGCCACCGCGGCTGCCGGCTGGGGATCAGCTTCCCCGACATCACCTGGATGCAGGCGCAGGCCATCTTCGAAGCCGCGGTGAACGTGCAGGGCGAGGGCGTGACGGTCTGCCCGGAGATCATGATCCCCCTCGTTGGCACGGCGGAGGAGCTGCGGCGCCAGCGGGAGATCGTGGACGAGGTGGCGGAAGAGGTGTTCTACCAGTGCGATGCGCGGGTGGACTACCTGGTGGGGACAATGATCGAGCTCCCCCGCGCGGCGCTGACGGCGGACCGCATCGCCGCGCACGCGCAGTTCTTCTCCTTCGGCACCAACGACCTCACGCAGACCACCTTCGGCCTGTCGCGCGACGACGCGGGGCGCTTTCTCCCCTCGTACGTGGAGGCCGGCGTGCTGCCGGACGACCCGTTCCAGACGCTGGACGTGGACGGCGTGGGGCAGCTGGTGGAGATGGCGACGCGGCTGGGGCGCGGCGTGAAGGCGGACCTCAAGGTGGGCGTCTGCGGCGAGCACGGCGGCGACCCGCGTTCCGTGGCGTTCTTCCATCGCGTGGGCCTGAACTACGTCTCCTGCTCGCCCTACCGCGTGCCCGTGGCGCGCCTGGCCGCCGCCCACGCCGCCCTCAAGGACCCGTCGCGCACCCGTACCGCCGAGCCGGAGCCCGTCTCCAACGAGGCTCCGGCCGCCCAGGAGGCCGTCGCCGCGGACTGATCAAGGCCGACAGGGAAAGGAATTCCTCACAGGGAGTGCACGGAGGCAGCGGGAGTTTGTTTCCCCCGCAGGCCCGGTTTCGCGGCACGGCTGCTGGAAGGACTGTTTCACACGGAGCACCGGAGACCCGGCAGTTCTCCGTTGCTCCGTTTCTCCGTGCGAGATTCTTTTCCTGTCGATGATGGGAAGGAGCCAGTCATCGGCCGGGGAGCAACTCCGTCGATTCCGCTGACTCCGTTGAGGCCTTCGGTCGCTTCTGTGTCAGATCCCCGCGACGTGCGCGTTCTCTGGCGGTGGCTGATGGCGATCCCCTCTCCCGGGTGCTTTCCATGCGTGTTCCGTTGCAGATGAAGACGTTGTGGATGGGCTGCGCCGCCGTCGCGCTGGCAGGGTGCGGGGAGGGCCCCGCCGAGCCGCGGCAGGAGCGGCAGGCCGAGCAGCTGCTGGAGCCGTCCGGAGGGCTGGCGAACGTCTACACGACGCCCTTTCCCTATCACGCCCTCGGCTCGTTCGCGGTGAACGCCAGCACCGACAGCGTCACCGCGACGAGCGGATCGCCCGTGCGCGTGCGAGTGCGCACCAGCGGCGGCGACGACGAGCAGATCGAGCTGGTGAAGGTGGAGGCCACCCTCCCGCGCCAGCTGCTGGTCGTCATGCGCGACGGCGAGCACGTCGCGGAGCTGCGCGCGCGGATGAACGCGGAGCAGCTGCGCTTCGGCAGCTTCGGCATCACGGGGGAGCACGGGCTGCTGCACGTGGTGGGCGGCGACCCCGCCGCGGCGCTGGCGCGGGTGCGCGGCTGGCCGGGGGTGCGCGGCGTGCAGCCCAACGCGCTGATCAGCGTCGGCGGCAAGCGCGTGTGGACCATGATGGGCGCGCTCCCCATGGACGAGGCCGCGCCGGCGCCGGGGAGCGGCACGCTGGAGGTGCGTCCGTCCGAGATTGTGACGGTGGAGTACCGCACGGCGAACGGCGCCCCCGCGACGATCGAGTGGACGTACCGGTCGCGGTCGGAGCCGGACATCCGCGCCTTCGTGCCGCTGGCGGTGGCCCGGGTGCAGGCCACGCTGTACGGCGACGGTCCCCGTCCGCCGCTGCTGATCGACGCGGAGTCGTTCGCCACGGCGTCGTGGCACGCCAGCGGCACGCGCGTCTCGGCCGCGACAGCGGTTTCCGGGCTGCCGGCCGGCTTCACCGTCGTGAACCCGCCGCGCGGCGCGCGCTGCCGCGGAAGCGTGGTTCCGCGCGACTGCTCCGACGTGGCGCAGGGCACGTTCCTCTACACCGCCGGGATGTACCGCGGCGCCGGGACGTACGAGATGGGCGTGTTCTTCCGCGCGCCCTCGACGCCGCCCGGGTGCGTCCGCCAGCAGTTCTTCCGCTTCCGGTGGATCGGGGGCGCGTGGCAGGTGGATGCTCCCAACCCCGCCAGCGGCTGCTGATCATCCGCGCGAGCTGAACGGGTCGCGCGGAGGCGCGGAGGAACGAGGAGAGGACGCGGAGGGGGCTGTGTGCCGTCCGCGTCCTCTCCATTTTCCTCCGCGTCCTCCGCGTGAAGTCGCGGCGGGAGGATCAGCCCATCTTGCCGGCTTCGTCCTCGCGTACCTCGGCGGGCTCGCCGGAAACGCCCAGCGCGCCCAGGTTCTTGCCGTGGCCTTCGCCGCCGCTGAAGTACACGTGCGTCTCGCCCTTCGCGGTGTCGATCCGGGTTACCAGACCGCCGCCCCTGCCCACGGCGCGCTCGATCTCATCCACCGACTTGTCGCCCTTGAAACTGGCCTTGTAGTGCTTCATCGCGTCGTCTCCCGTTAGAACTGTTCGGAGCAGCTGCGGCTGCGTCCATCGATCTCCGTGTACTCCGCCTGCGCCTGCACCACAGACCCTGCCGAGGGCGTGAACGAGTAGTAGAGCACGCTGGCACCCTGCTCCAGGTACTCGGGCCCGGTGAAGAGATTGCCGGGGCCGTCCGGGCGCAGATAGAACGTGCTCGTTCCGAAAGACGTGGTGCTGCACACCAGTATACGGCGGATGTGCACGATGTTGCGCCCCTGGTTCAGCACGTAGATCAACGCGGTACTGCCGGACTTGACCACCGAAACCACTACCGAGGTCGCCGCTCTGAGGTTGGTCTCGCAGGGATTGCAAGCCATGCTGGAGCCTCCGGTCCGGGAGGGTGTGTTTCCGCCAACGCGCGGCCGGCCGTGCGGAGCCGGCGAAGGTTGAAAGCGCGATTGGCGGATGGGCTGGTGTGCGCCGCGGGACGGCCGGCGCGATGGGCGGTCCTGGACCTTCGCACGCAGGGTGCCGCACGGTGGCGGAATCGGGACGGCGCGCGGAAGCCCCGTCCCGCCGCACGGTTGGACGGAAATTCGAAAACAAGCGTCTCTCCTCCCGCACGCCGCCGTGGGGCACGCATGCCCCGGGAGTGAGACAGCGACGCCCCTGTTCCATCGCTTTTGGGGTCCGGCGATCAGCGGAGCCAATGCCAACCAGCATTGACGATAGTCGTTTAAACGAATAAATTGGATCTGCGGATTGACTCTGGAGAGAGACAGGAATGAGATGACCGATCTGAACACCGCGACCACCTCCGCGGACGAACCGTACGGCATTGCGCCGGAGGGGTACCGCCTCCCCGCCGGCCTGCGGCTGGGCCGCGTGCGGCTGCAGGTGGCGAACCTGCAGCGCTCGCTGGCGTGGTACGGCCAGGTGCTGGGCCTGCACGTGGTCGAGCGCACGGCGGACGCCGCTACGCTGGCCGCCCACGGCGACGACGCGCCGCTGGTGGTGCTGCGGGAGCGTTCGGGCGCGTCTCCCCAGCCGCACCGCGGCCGGCTGGGGCTGTACCACTACGCCATCCTGCTCCCGGATCGCGCCGCGCTGGGCCGCTTCGTCGCGCACCTGGCCCGCACCGGCGAGCGCGCGGGCGCCAGCGACCACCTGGTCAGCGAGGCGCTGTACCTGAACGACCCCGACGGGCTGGGGATCGAGGTCTACGCCGACCGACCGCGCAGCACCTGGCGCTGGGACTCGCGGCGGCAGCTGGCGATGGACACCCGCCCGCTGGACCTGGACGGCCTGGTGCGCGCCGCCGGCGGCGAGCCGTGGACGGGAATGCCCGCGGGCACCGTCGTCGGCCACGTTCACCTGCACGTGGGCGACACGGACCGCGCGGCGGCGTTCTACCACGCCGCGCTGGGGCTGGACAAGGTGGTGTGGAGCTATCCCGGCGCACTGTTCCTTTCCGCGGGCGGCTATCACCACCACCTGGGGCTGAACACCTGGGCCGGCCCCCATGCCCGTCCCGCGGGCGAGAACGACGCGCGGCTGCTGGACTGGGAGATCGTCCTCCCCCGCCCCGCCGACGCGGACGCCGCCGCCGAAAGCCTGCGCGCCGCCGGCGTCACGGCGGAGCGCATCCAAGGCGGCTGGCTGGTGCGCGACCCGTGGGGCACCGCCGTCCGCATCGTCCCTGCCTGACGAACAGAAGACGGCACGCCGAGGGCGCGCAGGACGCGGAGGCGGGCACATCCACCCGGCTTCCTTTGCGCGCACCCCGGCACCAGAAGGTCGCCCACGCCGCGGCTGTCATTTCGAAGGAGGCGCGCGCGATCACTGCCGGTGCAGGAACCCGTGGCGCCGGCTGAGAAATCTACTCACCCGTGCTGGTGACCCGTTTTCCCGCTCAGCGCTCGGCCAGAGTTTCTTCCCCTTCAGCGAGCAACCCACCCGCACCTCTTTCGTTACGATCCCGCGAATCTGGCGGGACCTGACAAGGCGATTCCTCAGCCGGCGCCGGGGATCCAGCACGCTTCGAAACCACGTGGGCGCCTCCCTCGGAATGACCTTCGCGGTGCGAGCAACGTTCATCTGATGGAGTGCGGGTAGCGCCGAATGATGCCTTTCAGCGGCCGCGCAGGTGCTCGTGGATGAACTGGATGGCCATCGAGCCCTCGCCCACCGCCGCGCCCACGCGCTTCACCGAGCCGCTGCGCACGTCGCCCGCCACGAACACGCCGCTGACGCTGGTCTCCAGCAGGTAGCCCGGGCGCTCCAGCCCCCAGCGCACCCCGGGCCGGTCCTGCAGTTCCGGCCCCGCGAGCACGTAGCCCTTGTCGTCGCGGAGGACGACGCCGTCCAGCCACTCCGTCCGCGGGGCGGCACCGATGTAGACGAACAGGGTGCTCGTCTCCGCCGTCTCCTGCGCGCCCGTCTCCACGTCCTCGATGGTGATGCGCTCCAGCAGGTCGCCGCCTTCCACCGCGACGACTTTCGCGCCGGGGCGCAGGTGCACGTTCGGGTTCGCATTCACCCGCTCCAGCAGGTACTCCGACATCTTCTCCGCGAAGTCCGCCTCCGGCGCCACCATCGTCACCGACTTCGCGTACCGCGCCAGGTACAACGCCGCCTGCCCGGCGGAGTTGCCGGCGCCCAGCAGGTACACGTCGCGGTCGCGGCAGGTGGGCACGGCGGCGGCCGCGGCGCCGTAGTACAGGCCGCGGCCGATCAGCCGTTCGCAGCCGGGCGCCTGCAGCATCCGCCAGGAGACGCCCAGCGCCAGCAGCACCGCCTGCGCGCGCAGTTCCGATCCATCGTCCAGCACCACCACCCGGTTGGGATCCTCCACCCGCAGCGCCACCGCCTCGCGCGCCACCACCATCTCCGCGCCGAAGCGCTCCGCCTGCCGCAGCGCGCGCCCGGCCAGCTCGCCGCCGCTGATGCCATCGGGAAAGCCGAGGTAGTTCTCGATGGCGGCGCTCATCCCCGCCTGCCCGCCCGGTGCCTCCTTGTCGATGAGGATGGTGCGCAGCCCCTCGCTGGCGCCATACACCGCCGCCGCCAATCCGGCCGGCCCCGCGCCCACGATGATCAGGTCGTAGTACGGCGACTCCGCCTCGGTGCTGAGCCCCACCTGCTCCGCCATCTCCTCGTCGGACGGGCCGGCCAGCCACGTCCCGTCGCCGAACACCAGCAGCGGCAGCCGGTCCGCGCCCACGCCCAGCTCGTCCGCGCGGGCGCGGGCCTTGTCGTTCGTCTCGTAGTCGCGGAACAGGTAGGGGATGCGGCTGCGCGCCAGAAAGTCGCGTACCTCGTGCGAGCGCGGCGACCAGGTAAAGCCGATGACGACGACCCGGTCCGCTGGGTCCGCGTGGGAGGGGATCATCAGACGCACGTCCTTCGCGTGGCGTGACTTGCGACGCGAACGGGGGATCGCGCGCCGGGAGGCGGAGGACGTGTCACGCCGCGTGCCAGCGGGCGGGCAGCGGGAGTGCGGGAGGGCGGGAGTGCGAAAGTGTAGAAGTGCGAACGTGTGAAAGTGTGAAAGTGTGAAAGTGTGAAAGTGCGGGAGGGCGTATGCGGACGCGACTCCACACGGTCGATCTCGCGCGGCCGGCGCGGGCCCTCACCCGCTCGCGCAGGTTCGCACCCTCTGCCGCAAACTGCGCGGGAGAGGGTGTATACCCTGGTTCCTGCCAGGGAGCGGAGTCCGGGAAGCGCCGCCGCGACGCCTTACCGCGCCATCGCGCTGGCCTCGTCCGCGACTACGACGCGGTTGCGGCCCTGGGCCTTGGCGGCGTAGAGAGCCTGGTCGGCCAGGCAGAACAGCAGGTCCGGCGTCCGGGCATCCTCCGGCGCGGAGGCCAGGCCGATGCTCACCGTGAGCGAATCGCCCGTGGCGCCAAAGGTGTGCGCGGCGACGCGGGCGCGCAGGCGCTCGGCCACCATGGCCGCCATCGCCGGGTCCGCGCCCACCATCAGCACGGCGAACTCCTCGCCGCCCAGCCGCGCCACGGAATCGCTCGCCCGCAACTGGTCGCGGAGCAGAAAGCCCAGCTCGCGCAGCGCGTCGTCCCCCGCGGGGTGGCCGTGGCGATCGTTGTAGTTCTTGAACTCGTCGCAATCCACCACCGCCAGCGTAAAGCTGCCCCCGTACCGCGCCACGCGGGCCACCTCCGCCTCGAACCGCTCCGCGAAGTGCCGGCGGTTGGGAAGCCCGGTGAGCGGATCGGTGTAGACGAGCCGCGCCAGCTCCGCGCGGGCCGCCGCCAGCGCCAGCCGCTGCCGGCGGATGCGTCCCAGGACGATCCCTGCGAACCCGTTGGTGATGAAGAAGACGACGGCCAGGATGGCCTCTACCACCGGCCGCATTCCCGCGGGCCGCGCCAGCGCCACCGCGCCCAGGTACCCCGCCGTCATCAGCGCCGTGAGCAGCAGCGCCGTGCGAAAGCCCACGTAGCCGGCGAGAAAGATGAGCACCACCGGCCACACCACCAGCACCAGCAGCCGCGTCTCCGGCGCCACCCACACGAACTCCGACAGCAACAGCGCCACGGCGATGCTGGGCACCAGCACGAAGTGCGGGTCCCACCCGCGCCACAGCGGGCGCGCGTACTGCAGCAGCATCCACGAGCCGCCGACGGTCGCCAGGCACGCGAGCGCGGTCACGCCCCACTCCCACGGGCTGATCTCCACGAACCAGATCGCGTTCAGCAGCAGCAGCACCCCCACCGCCACCCCCAGTCCGGTGGTGGCGAGCGCCAGGCCGCGCTGCTTCTGCTTCAGTTCCACGTGGCAGGCTCCCCGGGTTCCGCAAAAGCGCGCGCGGCCAGCAAATCGCGAACCATTGGCACTAGTGTCCTGTTTTACACCCGGATGGCGTCACGCCGTGAGGAAAGGGGATGGAGTAACCAACCGCCGTTTCGCGGACACCCCGGTCCCCCAACTCCCAACGGGCCGTCCCATTACAGTCTGGACAAAGATTCGACCCTTCATCCCTTCCACGCTTCTCTGGCGCGCCGCCGCCGCGGACCGAAACGTTGTCCCGCCGTGCGCGGCCCTCTTCCCCAAAACGCGAGGTGAATGATGACGCGAGTGCCACCACCAGACCTTCCGCGGGCGCTGGAGCCCGCGTTCGCGCCGGGGAAAGCGGCGTGATGACATCCATCCCCGCGCAGGCCGTCACCGCCGCGCGCATGGAGGCGCGGCTGCGGGAGATGGGCAATCCGGCGGACGCCGTCTTCCTGCGGCGCTACTTCCGCACGGGACCGGGCGAGTACGGCGAGGGAGATCGCTTTCTCGGCATCCGCCTTCCCGCCCTGCGCGCGCTGACCCGCGAGTACCGCGGCGCGCCGCTGGACGAGATCGCGGCCCTTCTGCGCTCCGAATGGCACGAGGCGCGGCTCCTCGCCCTCCTGCTGCTGGCCGGCGCGTACCCTCGCGCGGACGCGGACGGGCGCGAGGACATCTACCGCCTGTACCTGGACAACACGCGCTACATCAACAACTGGGACCTGGTGGATTCATCCGCGCCGCAGGTGGTGGGCGCACACCTGGTGGATGGCGATCGATCCATCCTGGAGACGCTCGCGCGGTCGGAGTCGCTGTGGGAGCGGCGGATCTCCATCCTCGCCACGCAGCACTTCATCCGCCGCGGCGACTTCGGCACCACGCTGCGCATCGCGGAGATGCTGGTGGACGACCGGCACGACCTCATCCACAAGGCCGTGGGGTGGATGCTGCGCGAGGTCGGAAACCGCGATCGCGCGGCGGAGGAGACGTTCCTCATCCGCCACCACAGGACCATGCCGCGCACCATGCTGCGCTACGCCATCGAGAAGTTCCCCCCCGACCTCCGCCAGCGGTACATGAAGGGCCAAGCGGGGTGAATCACGCGCGGCAGAATCCCCCGTCGTGGGTTCTCTCCTTCTCCGAGAGGAACGACCGGGGAGGGGCCCCGCGCCATACGTTTCGTGGACCGGCACTTGCGCGGAACGCAGGATGCAGGCACGGGGCAGATTGCTACGCACCCGGCGCACCCGCACCGGGCCGGAGGTGAGCGCGATGCCCGCCGGCGGTCCGGTGCCCGCGCGCGTACCCGCGACCCCTTCTTCGGCAAGGAGGCAGCATGGCGGACGAACAGAGGGAGTGGCATCTCGCCAGGTACGAGGTCCTGCTCTTCAGCTTCGACGGCGTGACGGCGGCGCGCGACGCACTGACGGACCTCAAGGAGGAGCACCAGCTGGAGCAGGGCCACGTGCTGGCCGAGGCGCTGGTCTCGCACGAGAACACGGGAAAGATCCACGTGCACGACCCCGGCGCCGCGGGGCTGGGCGGGGCGATGGGGGCCGTCGCGGGCGGCTTCGTCGCGATGTTCGCAGGACCCGTCGCGCTCCCGTTCCTCCTCGTCGCCGGCGGGCTTCTGGGCGGCGTGGCGGGGCACCTGGCCGGGCGCATTCTGCCGCGCGCGGACCTGGCGGAGGTGGCGAACGCGATGCCGCTGGGCACGTCGGCCTACGTGGCCCTGGTGGACCACGACGACGCGCGGCGGCTGGAAGAGATGTTCACCGCCAGGGGCGCCCGCGTGGTTTCCACCCCCGTGGACAGCGAGATGGCGGGCGTGCTGGGGCACGACCTGGCGGAGAAAGTCGTCCAGATGCCGCCCGCCCCCGCACAGGACACCGTGCACGCGTAGCCGCGCTCATGCCCCGCACCGGACCGCCCGGCGCGGGCCGTCGCGTCTCTTTCCCGGGAATCGGATGATGCCGATCGACATCCGCGGCCTGGCGCCCCTGCTCGCCGTGCTCGACATGCGCGCGTCCGTCCGCTTCTACCGCGACGTGCTGGGATTCGAGGTCGTCTCCACCTCGGCGCCGGGCGACGACGATGGATGGGCGCTGCTGCGGCGCGGCGGCGCGGAGCTGATGCTCGACGCCGCGTACGGCGACGGCCGGCGCCCGTCATTCCCCGATCCCGCGCGCGTGGCCGCCCACCGCGACACCGCGCTCTTCTTCGGCTGCCCGGACCTGGATGCCGCGTACGCGCACCTGCGCGCCCACGGCGTGGACGCCGAAGAGCCGTTCGTTCAGGGGTACGGGATGAAGCAGCTCTACCTGCGCGACCCGGACGGCTACACCCTCTGCCTGCAGTGGCCCGCGTCCCCCGAAACGGAGGCGCAGTGGCGGGCGTGGTACGGCACCGAGCGCGCCGCAGTGGCCACCGGAGCCGCGGGCGGATGACGGCAATGGACGGATACGATCCGCGCATCCCCGACGCCGATTTCCGCGAGGCCGTCGCCGCCATGGACGCGGGCGACGTGGCCGGGCTCCAGGGGCTGCTGTCGGCGCACCCGCGCCTGCTGCGCGAACGCGCGGACTGCGGCGAGGGCTACTTCCATCACCCGTACCTGCTCTGGTTCGTCGCGGAGAACCCCGTCCGCAACGGCCGCCTTCCCGCGAACGTCGCGCGGGTGGCGCAGGCGATCGTCCGCGCGGCGGAGCGGGAGGGCGTGGAGAGCCTGCCCGGGCAGCTGGACTGCACGCTCGAGCTGGTGTGCTCCGGCCGCGTTCCCCGGGAGTGCGGGGTGCAGGGCGAGCTCATCGACGTGCTGATGGACGCGGGCGCGCAGCCCCTCGGCGCCCTGCGGGCCGCGGTGGCGCACGGGGAGGTGGATGCGGTGCGGCACCTGCTGCGGCGGGGCGCGCCGCTGACCCTTGCCGCGGCCGCCGCGCTCGGCGATGCGGACGGCGTCGCGCGCCTGCTGCCGGCGTCCTCCGCCGGCGACCGTGGCGACGCGCTCATCGCCGCCGCCCTCCGCGGCGACCCGCACGTGCTACGGACGCTCGTCGCTTCGGGCGTGGAGGTCAGCGCCTACGGCGCCGAGGGATTTCATCCGCACGCCACCGCCCTGCACCAGGCCGTCGCTTCGGGATCGCTGGATGCCGTGCGCGTGCTGGTGGACGCGGGCGCGGACCTCCGCCTGCGCGACCGCATCTACCGGGGAACCCCGCTGGACTGGGCCGAGCACCTGGAGCACCCCGAGATCGCCGCGTACCTGCGAACGGCCGGCGGACGGCTCGAAGCTCCGGAAGCAGGTTGATTCCTGAAGGAGGCGCCGCGCCGCACTCTCCCTCGACACGGAGCCGGCGCGCAATCCGGTTTTCGCCCATTCGGCACGAAGGAGAGGACGCGGATGAGGGTTCATCCGCGTCCTTTCTCTGTTCCTCGCGCCACGGCGTAATCCCTACAGCCGATCCGCGCAGAAGTAGCCGGCGGCGCGGTGCTCACCGCCGCTTTCCCAGCGCCCGGTGAAGCGGTCGGCCGACATCGCCGTCACGGTGAGCGCCGTGAACGCGCCGTCGAAGCGTACCTGGTCGCCGTGATTGGCGTCCACGCCCAGCCGCAGCGTAATCTCGCGGGTCCCGGCGGGCGCGTCGGGGCGCGGCCACTCCATCACCAGCACCCCCGGACGCGCCGCATCCACCGCGTCCACGGCTCCCGGCGCCACCGCGCCCACGGCGTCCAGGTCCACGTCCGCCCCGCCGAAGAGCGGGTAGCGAACGCCGGCCGCCGGGGGAACGGGAACCGGCCGGCCCCCGAACGCCCGCAGCCGCAGCGTCCCCGCCGTGGACTCGCCCGCCCGCGGACCCGCCGTGGCGGCGAGCGTCAGCCGGAACTCGCCGGCCAGGCCGTCCGAGCGTGCGCCGGCCGCCAGCTGCCCCTCCGCCGGCGCGCAGGGCACCGCGGCGGCCTCCGGCGTCCGGCCGTGGCACGACGCCCATCCCGCCAGCCCGAGCGCCGCGGCCAGCGCCGCCGCCGGCCGCAGCGCGGAACGGAGCGCCGTCACTGGATGCGCCGCCGGCGGCCGTCGCGGTCCACCGAGAAGCGCGGGCCCGTGTAGATGTCGTTCAGCAGGTGCAGGCGGGTGCCGGCCATGTTCTGCTGGGTGAAGGTGAGCGTGAAGGCGTCCGCCTGCGCCACGTTCACCGTGTACCCCAGGTCTATGAGCGAGCGGATGGTCAGCACGCTCAGGGGGTTGCTGCCGGTGTGGATGAAGCCGGTCATCAGCTCGCGGCCCAGCACCGACTCGCGCCAGTGGCCGTTGCGCGTGCCGGGGCCGCCGGTGTTCTCCACCGGCACCTTGAGCCCCGCCGTGTACCCCGTGCCGCCGATGGCGTCGAAGCCCACGATGCCCTGCGCGCCCGAGTAGTAGGTGTCCGGCGGGCTGGCCCCGCCCGACGACGGGTTCTGCAGCAGCCCCTTGAGCGACCACAGGGTGCCGATCCCCAGCACGTGACCCATCTCGTGCAGGATCACCGCGTTCAGCGAGCCGCTCGCCTCCATCCCGTTCATGTCCGCCACGTCGAAGATCATCACCCCCACGAACGGCAGCCCCGCCGACCCGCGGATGTAGCAGGGGCCCGCCTGGCCCAGGATGCCGCTGGGGCCGTCGATCGACTCCACGCCGGCGAAGAGCACCAGGTCGTCGAAGGTGTGGTTCATCGCGGGCGAGTTGTCGCCGCAGTCACCGGCCGGAAGGCTGAACGGCACGTCCGGCAGGTCGGCCGTGATGATGGACGACCAGCGGTTGGCCGCGTTCACGAACGCCGCGCGCTGCGTGGCCGACATCGCCGTGGTGAAGCAGAGCGTCATGGTGTACCCCGCTCCGCCGCCCGTGCAGCCGATGGCGCGGAAGGTCGCCGGCGCGCCCGTGATCCCCGCCACGCTGGCGCGCAGCGTGTTGGGCCCGCCGTCCGGCCCCAGCGTCCAGCTTCCCGGGGTGGCGATGCCGCTCGCGTTGGTGGTCGCCGTGGCCGTCCCCACGCTGCCGCCGCCGGCGGTGACCGTGAACGTGACCTGCAGCCCGCTCAGCGGGTTGCCGCCGCCGTCGCGCACCAGCACCGACGGCACCGTGGGCACCGCCGTCCCCGCCATGGCGCCCTGGTTGTTGCCGGCCTGAACGGTGATGGTTCCCGCGTTGGCGGCCGTCGCGCTGAAGACCACCGGCGGCACCGAGGTGCCGGGGAAGGTGGCCGTGAGCGTGTTGGCGCCGAGCGTGGAGCCCAGCGTCCAGGTCCCCGCCCTGGCCACGCCGTTGGCGTCCGTGGTGGCCGTCCCGCCCGTCACGCTCCCCCCGCCGGACGAGACGGCGAAGTTCACCTGCACGCCCGACACCGGGTTTGCGAAGGCGTCGCGCACCAGCACCGCCGGGGCCACCGCC
Organism: Longimicrobium sp.; assembly: GCA_036259455.1. Taxonomy (GTDB): domain Bacteria; phylum Gemmatimonadota; class Gemmatimonadetes; order Longimicrobiales; family Longimicrobiaceae; genus Longimicrobium. Next base: position 13,673 of record DATABT010000066.1, read on the forward strand.
ACCGCGCCCGAGAGCGAGGCCGTCTGGTTGTTCCCCGCCGCGATCGACGCGCTCGCCGCGGGCCCGGCCACCGCCGTGGCCACGAAGGTCAGGTCACCGACGCCCGTCGTCGTGGCGATCACCTGCTGCGTGCTTCCCGCCGCGGCGCCCAGCGTCCACGTCACGGCGGCGTTGCCGTTGGCGCCCGTGGTCGCCGTCGCGGACGAGACGGAGCCGCCGCCCACCACCAGAAAGGAGACGGAGACGCCGGCCACCGGCTGCCCCAGCCGGTCGCGCACGCCCACCGTCACGGGCTGCGGCAGCACCGTTCCCGCGGCGCCCGTCTGGCCGTCGCCGGCCGCCTTCTGCACCATGCTGGCCGCCTGCGCCACCTGCACGCTGGCGGAGCCCGCCGCGCTGCCGGAGGTCGCGGTAATGGAGGCCGTGCCGTTGCCGACGGCCGTCACGATGGCGCTGTCGCCGCCCGCGCCCGACACCGTCACCGCGCCCGAGCTGGACGACCAGCTGAGCGAGGCGTTGCGCATGGCCTTGCCCTTCTGGTCGGCCACGGCGGCGTGCACCACCTGCGTGGCGCCGATGGCGTTCATCGACACGGTCCCGGGCGAGACCGTCACCGTCGTCGCGACGGAAGACGAGGTGCCACCGCCGTCCTTGCACCCCGCGGCGAGCAGGGCGATGGCGGTGCAGAACAGGAGCTTGCGCATGATGGGCGGACTTCCGGGCAGGGTGGATGCGGAGCGTGGGGACGGGCCCGGGCGGGCTTTCCCACGCGGCGGCGGACGGCGTGCGGCGCGGACGAGCGCCCTCACAGAACGTTCGCGTCGCGCGCGAACGGACAGGCAGGGAACTCGGCCGTGTCGGGGATTCGTTCCGGCGGGACCGTCCGCACGGCCGCGCGAGGAGCGCGGGCGCGGACGACGATTGCCGAACGCACAAGGATAACCACGCCCGCCCGTCGGGGCAACCTCATGCCCCCACGGCACTTCGCCCGCGACGGGGAACCGCACCCGGTCGGCGGAAGGTGGCGGGCGGCGGGGCGCAGATCCGCGTCCATCCTGCGGGTTCCGGAAGGAAATCGCCTGGCGGAACGTCCGGGGAGCGCAATCGTGCCGGGGCCAGCCGGCCGGCTCACGCGGCGGATGCGTGAGAAAATGCTTGACTGTATCCAGACTCCCGGCATACCGTGCGGCAGGATTCATGGCGGCGTTCGACACTTCGATCCGGTATCCCCCATCATTCCTCCCGGCCGCCCGGCCATGCTTTTCAAGCCTCGACCACGAGAATCGCCGGCACGCGCAGAGCCCGGCGGCCATGGCGTGCGTGGACCGGTTGTCCGGGCCGGCGCCGTTCGCGCCCCTCTCCTGATCCGGCGACGGGCGCCAGGCCGTCGCGCTGGCTCACGGCCGGCCGCTCCGCGCGCGGGGCGGGATGCTTCGAGGTGAACCGCGAACGCAGGCCGCGAACGGCCATGCCGCATCCCACGGAGCTCCTCACGCCCAGGCTCCGCCTCCGCCAGTGGCGCGATTCCGACCGCGATCCATTCGCGCGCCTCTGCGCGGATCCCGCGGCCATGGAGTTCCTGCGGCCGTTGCCCGATCGCGCCGCGGCCGACCAGCTGGCCGGCAGCCTTGCAGCGCACATCGAACGGCACGGGTGGGGGTTCTGGGCGGCCGAACTGCGCGGGTCGGGTGACTTCATCGGGTTCGTGGGCATCCAGCGCCCCCGTCTCACCTATCCGTTCTCCCCGTGCGTGGAGATCGGCTGGCGGCTGTCTCCGCGGTACTGGGGCCGCGGCTACGCCACCGAGGGCGCGCGCGCCAGTCTGCGCTTCGGCTTCGAGCGCCTGGGCCTGGACGAGATCGTTTCGTTCTGCGCCGCCGGCAACGCCCGTTCCCGTGCAGTCATGGAGCGGATCGGAATGACGTTCAGCGGGCACTTCGACCACCCCGCCCTGCCGGAGCGTGATCCCCTCCGCGCGCAGTGCCTGTACACCATCACTGCCTCCGGCTTCGCCGGCATGCCTTCCCCCGGTGGCCAGGCACCATCCGGCGCCTGGCATGCCTCCATGCGCACTCCTTTCATGCACCCCGATGATGGCAGCCCCCAGAGCAGAGCTGTTCCGGAGTCCCCATCGTGACGACAGCCGCGTCCGCCCGTTCGACGGCCGCTCTCTCGCCTGCCTCCGCCGCCTGCCGGCGTATCGCGCATCGCCGCTCGTCGGGCTCCCGCGGCTTGCCGCCCGGCTGGGACTCCGTGACCTGGCCGCGAAGCTCGAGGTGGACCGGTTCGGCCTGACCTCGTTCAAGGCCATGGGCGTGCAATGGGCGCTCACGCAATGCTTCGAGGCCACCGCGGGGCGAGGGGTGGACCGGCTGGTCACCGCGTCCGACGGCAACCATGGCCACGCCGTGGCGCGGGCGGCACGCGAGGCGGGACTGGGCGCGACGATCTACCTGCCGCGGCAGACGCCGGACGCGGTGGCGGCGCGGCTGCGGGCGGAAGGGGCGGACGTGGTGATCGTGCCCGGCACGTACGATGACAGCGTCGAGGCCGCCTCCCTGCGGTCCCTGCACGAACGCGGCAGCCTGCTCCTCTCGGACACCTCCGCGGACCCGGAGGATCGCATCGCGGAATGGGTCATCCAGGGCTACGAAGCCATCTTCGGCGAGATGGACGCGCAGATGGCCGCGGACGGGTTTGCCCCGGACCTGGTGCTGATCCAGATCGGGATCGGCGGCCTGGCGGCCGCGGCGTCACGCTACTTCCGGGGGCGGGCAGCCAGCCGGCCGGAGCTCGTCGGCGTGGAATCGGTGGTCGCCGCGTGCGCGCAGCGCTCGGCGCAGCAGGGGGATCTCGTGCGAGTGGACGCCTCGGGCGAGACGGTGATGGCGGGGATCAACGCCGGCCAGCTGTCGGCCGGCGCATGGCGGGACATCAAGTACGGCTTCGACTGGTACCTCGCGATCGACGACTCCGGGTGCGACGCGGCGCTGCGGGCGCTGCGCTCCGCCGGCGTCCGTGCCGGGCCTACGGGCGCGGGGGGGGGGGGGGGGGGG
>DATABT010000067.1:0-7196 GCA_036259455.1 Longimicrobium sp.
CGCGGGCGAGTCGCCCGCGACGACGAGCAGGGCGTTGCCGGGGGTAAAGTGCGCGCGGTGGAAGGCCACCATGGCGTCGCGGTCCAGCGCGCGCAGCGTCTCCGGCGTGCGGTAGCGTCCGTAGGGATGGCTGCCGTACAGCCGCTCGGTGAACCGGCGGTTGGAGAGGTAGCCCGGGTCCGCCATCCACTGCTGCAGCTGCGAGAGGGCGCGGTCGCGGGCGGCGGTCACCTCGTCCTGGGGAAACGAGGGATTCATCGTCACGTCCGCCACCAGCTCCATGGCCAGCGGCAGGTTCTCGCTCAGTACGGAGGCGTAGACGTTGATGTAGTCCTCCGCCGACCCCGCGCCGATGCGGCCGCCCGTGCGCTCGATGGCGCCGGAAAGCTCCGCGCCGCTCCGCGTGGCCGTTCCCTTGGGAAGCAGCTCCGCGAAGAGGCCCGCCAGCCCGACGTGCTGCGGGGGGACGGACGAGGAGCCGGAACCCACCAGCAGGTTCACGCTGGCGACGGGGTGCGCGTGGTTCTCCACCACGATCAGCCGCAGCCCGTTGGGGAGCGTGGTCTCGCGGAAGGCGGGGAACTGCAGCGGCCGCGCGGGCATGGGCGCGGGGGGCGCCTGGCGCTGCGCGGCGGCGGGCGCGGCGAGGGCCAGGGCCGCCAGCGCGAACGCCGCGCGCGTGATCATCATCTTTCTCATGGCGGTCACTCCTGCCCGGCGGCGGTTGCGGGGACCACGTTGACCACCACGCGGTTGCGCGTCGAGAGCCAGCGCTCCGCGGCGCGGCGCACGTCCTCCGCCGTCACGGCCAGGTAGCGGTCCAGCTTGGCGTCCGCGGCCCGCGGCCCGCCGTGGAAGTGCACCGCGTGCTGCAGCGCCTCGGCCGTGCCGTGCGGCGTCTGCCGCTCGAAGACCACCTGCGCGCGGCGCATGTTCTTGGCCTTCTCCAGCTCCTCCGCCGTCACCCCTTCGCGCGCCACCTTCGCGATCTCCTCGTCGAAGATCTGCAGCAGCCGCTCGTTGCTGGTCCCCTGCGCGGCGGTCAGCCAGTAGAACGCCTCGCCGGGTCCGCGGTGCTCCAGGAAGATGGCGTCCGCGCTGAGCGCGGCCTTCTCCTGGTCCACCAGCCGGTCCTGCAGCCGCGACGTCTCGCCGACGGCCAGGATGCCGTTCAGCAGCTCCAGCGCGTAGAAGTCCGCCTCGTCCTGCGCGGGAAGCCCGTACACGACGAACACGGCCGGCAGCGGCGCGCGCGGATCCTCCACCGTCTTCGTCACCGGCAGGTGCGAGAACGGCTCGGTGCACGACGGGCGCTGCGGCGCGGGCGCGGAGGGGATGTCGCCGAAGTACTGCTGGATGAGCCGCTTCGCCTCCGCCGGGTCGAAGCCGCCGGCGACCACCAGGGTGGCGTTGTTGGGCGCGTAGTAGGTGCGGAAGAACTGCTGCACCGCCTCCGTGGGCGCGGCCTCCAGGTCCTCGAACGAGCCGATGATCTCGTGCGCGTAGCTGAAGCAGGTCTGGGGATTGAAGACGCCGATGAGGCCCTGCCACATGGCGCCCGCGTACGGCTGGTTGTCGATGCGCTCGCGGCGCTCTTCCTTCACCACCTGCCGCTGGTTGTCGAAGTTCTCCTGCGTGACGGCCAGCGAGCGCATGCGGTCCGCCTCCAGCCACAGCCCCAGGTTCAGGCGGTTGGAGGGGAGCGTCTGGTAGTAGTTGGTGCGGTTCCAGTCCGTGGTGCCGTTCTGCAGGTCGCCGCCGGCGCGCTCCACCAGGACGAAGTGCTCGCCTTTGCCCACGTTGGCGCTTCCCTGGAACATCATGTGTTCAAAGAGGTGTGCGAACCCGGTGCGCCCCGGCTGCTCGTCGCGCGAGCCGACGTCGTACCACACGTTCACGGCCACCGTGGCCCCGGCGGGGTCCGGCGCCAGGATCACCCGCAGGCCGTTGTCCAGGCGGTAGTCCTCGAACTGCAGCCGGCCGCCCTGCGCGTGCGCCGGCGCCCCCAGCAGCGCACACGCCGCCAGCCCGGTGAGGGAGAGGCGCGCCGTCATGCCGCCTCCAGTGAGTTGCATTTCATTCTCATCGTTGAGGTCGAGGGTGGATGATGGTGGTTGATGGACGGTGATCCGGGGGATCGGGGTGGACGCATGGATGGTCGGCGCCGCGTGATTGATGCCGGCCTTGCCCCGAACCGGCCCCGCGATGGCGGTTGACACCGCGGCTGGAACGTCACGGAGTCCGCCGTCCGCGAACTGTAGCCGACGTCATCATGCAAAGAATTTAGCATCCTGGCGTCCGCTCCGCCCCCTCCGCGAGTGTCGAGCGCTACGAACAGCCTCGAGTTTCTGTCGGCGGCGCCCCCATCGGCAAGCCTCGACCCATCGGCCACGCCCAACCTCCCCCAGGGGTTCTTGGGGGAGGTTGGGCGAGGGTTACGAGTCCGAAGGGGGCGTTCGCACGCAGGCGACGGACCGTGCGGCTCCGGCCTCAGTGCAGAAAGCGCGGACCCTCGGGCTCGTCGAAGCCGGCGGCGAAGCGGCGGGGGCGGCGCGGCACGTGGGGCATGGTGGGCGGCACGACGGGCGCGTCGTCGGGCTCCATCCAGGCCAGCAGCGACACCGGCAGCAGCGCGATGGCCACCGCCACCGCGGCGAACGCGCCCACCGCCGCGCGCGGGTCGCTCGGCAGCCAGAGCGCCTCGATGCGCAGGGCCAGCTCCGCGTACACGACCACCGCCAGCAGCATCCACCCCGTGCCGTGGAACACCGCCGCGTACGTGCGGTCGCGCGCGGCCAGGCGCCCCGCGTCCAGCGGCTGCGCGCCGCCTCGCAGCACCGAGGCCTCCGCGAGCGAGAACAGGCAGACGATCCCCGCGAACAGCGTCACGAATCCCGCGAACCCGGCCCATTCGCCGTCCCCGCCCAGCGCACTGGCGGCCACGTGCGCGCCGAACGCCATCCAGAGCCCGGCCACCGCCGCGCGCCTGCGGAACCGCGTGTCGAGCCTGAGCCACGCGAACGGCCTCTCGTGGCGGACGCGCAGAAAAACTTCCGAAAACTTCATGGATGGATCAGAGTCGGTGGAGCGCCGTCCTCCCACGCTCCTTCAATCGCGTGCAACCGAGGAACGGGTGCGGATACGGAACCGCGCGCCGCCGGGATTCAGGGGACCACGCCCGCCCCGCGCGAAGCCGAGCTCGACGGACGGGGGCGCGATACGGTGGAAGATGCCGGGAGGGGAAAATAGCGGTGCCGCTGGTGCAGTTGAAGCCCCGCGCAATTCGCGGGAGTTGCACCAGCCTCGTGCTCGCAAGCCGGCCTCGTGCCCGTGGCCGTTGAATTGAAACCGCGGCTGAGACAACGTTTTGTCCGCCTGCGCGGACGGGTCGTGCCGTCCGCGAGCTGACGTGCACAGGGGCGGCGCCCGGGCAGTTGAAGCCCCGCGCATTTTGCGGGGCTTTCCGCAGTCGTTGCGGCGGCGCGGCGGCTTCAGCCGCTCAGGCGCCAGGCCCGACCATCACCCCATCACCCCATCACCCTTCACCGCCTCACCCCGCCTGCTTCCGCCGCGCCACCCACACCCCCGCCGCCAGCAGCACCGCGCCCCACCCCAGCGCGACCAGAAAGGTCTGCAGCCCGGGGCCGGCGTCGCTCCGCGGCCCCAGCGAGTAGATCTTGTCCCGCCAGTCGGCGAAGAGCTCGCGCTCGTCCACGTCCAGCTCCGCGCGCACCGCTTCGGGAAAGGACAGTTCCGAGCGCCAGAGCGCGCCAAAGCGCCGGTCTCCCCAGCGCTCGCGGACGTACGTGCGCATGCTCACGCTCACGGCGGCCAGGTCGGGGCTCAGCCGCGCCAGCACCTCCGGCGGCGAGGCGGGGTCCATCCCCATCGTCACCAGCGTCGACACGGCGTAGCGGTGCAGCTCGTCCGGCGTCTCGTTCCACAGGTACTTGCCGCTCATCCGCTCCTGCGCCGCCGTCCCCGGCTGGCCGAAGCGCAGGTACGCCAGCGTGCTGTGCACCGACTCCGTTCCGCCCGGCATGGCGTCCACCCACGCGATCCACCAGGGGAGCAGCGACTCCTGCCGCGCCTTTACCTCGCCCTCCGTCGTCAGCGGGGGGACCACGAACAGGTGCACGCGACGGCCCTGCGTGTCCGCGCCGCGCAGCTCCCGGCGCGCCATGGCCTCCGCGCGCCGCGCCAGCCCGCGCGCGTACCGGCGCGACCCGCCGTCCCCGCGGTGGTGGATGGTGAAGTGCTGCGTCCGCATGACGTGGTTGAACCCCGGTCCCGGCGCGTACAGGTCGGCGCGGGGCACCCGCACCGTCCGCGTCCCCTCCGGCGCGGCCACCATCAGTTCCACGGGGCGGCCGACGGGGCCCTCGATCAGCCGCTCCACCCGTCCGCCGCTCATCCCCTCCGTGTGCCGGCCGTCCACGGCCAGGATTCGGTCTCCGGGACGCACCCCGGCGAGCGCCGCCGGACCGCCCGCCAGCACCAGCCGCACGGCGGGCGAGGGGCGCTCGTTCCCCAGCCGCACGCCGATGGTGCCGGGGAGCGCCTCCCCCCGCGGCTGCGCCTGTGCGGACGCGGCCCGGGCGGCAAGGAGCACCAGGACGAGGGTGATGAAGACGCGCATCAGAAGCCGAAGAGGGGATAGCCGTCCAGGAGGGTCTGGATGGGCGACGCGCGGCCGAAGACGATCGCGTCCACCATCCCGGTGATCAGCGGAAAAACCCCGAAGTTCACCAGCAGCGACAGGCCCACGACGGCGGTGATCGCCAGCATCATCGCCATCCAGGGGCGCTCGAAGCGCGCGGACACCACGAACATCAGCGTGTACAGGAACCAGCAGACCAGCACGGCCCACCGAAAGAAGGCGCCGGGGTAGGCGTACACCCCCGCCGGCAGCACCGCCGCGCCCGACACGGCCGCCGCGCTCACCCCCAGCAGCACCAGCGGAACGGCGAGCCACGCCAGCCCCGCCAGGTACCGCAGCGTGAACAGCTGCACGCGCGAAAGGGGGAGGGAAAGGGCGTAGATCCAGTTGCCGCGCCGCTCGTCGGCCCACGCGCCCGCGCCCCAGGCCAGCGCGGCCACGCAGATGGCGCCCATCAGCAGCACGCCCACGTTCTGCGAAAGCAGAAGTCCGGTGGTGCTCTCCGCACGACGCCGTCCGGCCGCGCCCAGGGCCATCAGCGCCGCCACGGGGATGAAGGCGAAGACGCCGCTGGTCAGCAGCAGGATGGTGCGGCGGCGCTCCCACTCCACGCGAATGAACTCACGGAGCAGCATCGCGGGCCTCCGTGCGGTTGCGCAGCAGTTCCACGTAGCACTCTTCCAGGTCCAGGTCCACCACCTCGCGCACCTGCACCGCCTGCCCGCCCAGCGCGGGCGCCATCTCCGGCTCCCATCCGCGCACGGCCCACAACTCCTCGCGGCCGCGGCGCGTGCGGGACAGGAGGGAGAACGGGAGCGTGTCCGCGTCCACCTCAGCGGAGGGAACGACGCGAAGGCGCTTGATGTGGCCGCGGAAGGCCTCCAGCGGCATCTCGGCCACCATCGTCCCCTCGTCCATCACCCCGATCCAGTCGGCCATCCGCTCCAGCTCGTGGACGATGTGGGAGGAGACCAGCACGGTGGCGTGCGTGTCGGCCACGTACTCCATCAGCAGCTCCGTGAAGTCGCGCCGCGCCACGGGGTCCAGCCCGTCCGTGGGCTCGTCCAGGATCAGCAGCCCCGGGCGATGGGCAAGGGCCAGGAGGAGCGCCAGCTTGCCCGCCTGCCCCTTGCTCAGGTGCCGCGCGGCGCGGTCGCCGGGAATGCCCATCCGCACCCGCAGCTCCTCCGCGTACGCCGCGTTCCACGAGGGATAGAAGGCGGAGTGATGACGGAGCAGGCGGTTCACCGGCATCCAGTCCGGCATTCCCGGGCGCTCGGGGACGTACCCCACGCGGCGGCGCGCCTCGGCGGGAAGGCGGCGCGCGTCCACGCCCAGGATCTCCACCTCGCCCGCGTGGGGATGCACCAGGTCCAGCAGCAGGCGCAGCGTCGTGGTCTTTCCCGCGCCGTTGGGCCCCAGCAGGCCGTACACGGCGCCCGCGGGAACGGAGAGGGAGACGTCGCGCACGGCAAAGTGCCGGCCCAGGCTGCGGCTCAGGCCGCGGGCGCGCAGGGCAAGGGGCATGCGGATCAGCGAACGGACAGGTGCGCTGCGCGGGCGCCGGGGCGCGCGGGGGCGTCGGCCCGGTGCTGGCGCAGCCGGCGGACGAGGGCCACGCCCAGCGCCACCAGCACCACGTCGTACACGACGGCGGTGGCGACCAGCGCGGGGGTGAGCGTAAAGGAGATGGTGAGGTCCGGCATAGTCTCAGGGCTCCTGACCCCGGTTGGGGAAGGCCGCGGCGGCCGCGGCGGGGGTTCCGCCGCCGGCAATGCGCGCCAGGCTGCGGTCCAGCGTCTCGCGCACCTCCGCGGGCGAAAGGCCCAGGCGGAATGCGTCGTCCAGCATGCGGTCGATGAGCGAGCGGGCCAGCTCCTCGCGCTCCGACTCGCGCCGCTCCGGCTGCATGGGGGCCACAAAGGTCCCCTGCCCGCGCTGCACAAAGGTGATTCCCTCGCGCTCCAGCTCGCGGTAGGCCTGTGCCACCGTGTTGGGGTTCACGCGCAGCTCGCCCGCCAGCTGGCGCACGGAGGGGAGCGGATCGCCCTCCGCCAGCTCTCCCGCGGCCACGGCCGCGCGCACCTGTCCCACGATCTGGGCGTAGATGGGCACGGGTGACGAGGCTTCGACGCGAAAGAGCATTTCGGGCGGTGCGGCAGTGTACCGGTGTACTGGCCTCCTAATACACTAATACTAACACCGGCGGCGCGCAACCATTTCGTCGCGGATCACCGAAAGACGTGCTCACACGGAGAAACGGAGCAGCGGAGGGACTTCCTCTCCGTTGCTCCGTTTCTTCATGTGAGCCGATCCTTAGGGCGTCGCGCTGCGCGCGGCCCCCCTCCCCGGCCCTCCCCCGCAAACTGCGCGGGGGAGGGAGACACGCGAACGGAATGTCGTGCGACGAGCGGGGCGCGGGAGGGGCCCCGCGGCTACAGCCCGCGAAGGCGGACTTCGCGAACATCCAGCGGCGAATTCATTCGCTCCTGGACGCGGACGCCGCGCGCAGCGACTCGCCGGTGATCCACACGGC
>DATABT010000068.1:0-1531 GCA_036259455.1 Longimicrobium sp.
GGGGTGGTGGGTTCGGGGGATTCGGAGGGGGTGGCGGATTCGGCGGCGGCGGCGCGGGAGGCGACTGGTGACACGGAACGCGACGGAAGGACCGCGGGAGCGCGTGGAGCGCTTCGCGGACGAGATGAAGGCGGCGTACGGCGCGGACCTGGCGTCCGTGGTCCTCTACGGCTCCGCGGCGCGCGGCGAGTACCGGCCGGGCGTGTCGGACCTGAACGTGCTCGTCCTGCTGCGCGAGGTTACCCCCGCGGCGCTGCGGCGGGCTTCGCAGGCGGCGCGCGCGTTCGTGGCGGAAGGGAATCCCCCGCCGCTGATGATGTCGACGGACGAGTGGCGCGGCTCGGCGGACGTGTGGGCCATCGAGCTGGCCGACATCCGCGACGCGCACATCACCGTGATGGGCGAGGACCCGTTCGCGGGGATCGACATCCGCATGGAAGACCTGCGGATGCAGTGCGAGCGCGAGCTGAAGGGAAAGCAGATCCAGCTGCGGGAACGCTACCTGCTCTTCGCCGGCGAGCCGGCGGAGCTGGGCGAGCTGCTGGCGCGCTCGTTCAGCACCTTCCTGGTGCTGTTCCGCACGGTCCTGCGCCTGGGCGGCGAGCCCGGCGAGCGCGACGCGGAGAGCGTGGTGCGGCGGCTGGCGGAGCGGGCGGGGTTCGATCCCGCGCCGCTGCTGGAGATTCACCAGGCGCGGTCCGGCGGGCAGAAGCTGCGGCCGCAGGCGGACGCGCCGGTGATGGTGGGATACCTGGACGCGGTGGGCCGCGTGGTGGCGTACGTGGACCGGCTGGTGCACGGCGGGGCGGACCTGCCCCGCGCGTGAGTTTCGATACATCAACCCACAACCCGAACTTTGTCCTCCGGAGGAGAACGATGCGGGCCTTGAAGAGCATGATCATCCTGTCCGTCGCGCTGTCGATGGGCGGGTGCGGATACAACCGGATCCAGTCGCTGGACGAGCGGGCGGAGCAGGCCCGCAGCAACGTCGGCGTGGCGCTGCAGAACCGGAACCAGCTGATCCCCAACCTTGTCGCGACGGTCAAGGGCGCCGCGGAGTTCGAGCGCGGCACCTACACCGACGTGGCGCGCGCCCGCGCCGGGCAGCTTCCCGCCGCGGAGCAGCAGCTGGCGCAGGCGCGCCAGCAGCTGGACCAGGCGGTCGCCAACCGCAACGTGAACCAGATGGAGCAGGCCGACGCGGCCGTCACCCGGCAGATCGGCACCTACCTGAACATCGCGGTGGAGGCGTACCCGCAGCTGCGCGCCACGCAGAACTTCATGGCGCTGCAGGACCAGCTGGCCGAGAGCGAGAACAAGATCGCGCGGGCGCGGCAGGACTACAACGAGGCGGTGCAGCAGTACAACACGTACATCCGCTCCTTCCCGCAGGCCATCACGGCCCGGGTGAGCGGCGCCGAACGCAAGGAGCCCTACCAGGCCCCCGCCGGCGCCGAAACCGCCCCCACCGTGGACTTCGGCACGACGAAGGAATAGAGAGAGGCCGGATCAGCGAACGAAGCGGGGCCCG
>DATABT010000069.1:0-2463 GCA_036259455.1 Longimicrobium sp.
GGCGGCGCTGGACGCCGCCGCGGGCGAGGCCGCGCGCCTCACCCTTGCCGCGCGGACGCGAGACGGCCACGAGGTCCCGGTCGAGGTGGGCGCCGCGCGGCTGGTGGACGAGGCCGGCGACCCGCGGGGCACGGTGCTCTCCATCGCCCCCGTGCGTGACGACGCGCCGGCGCCGGCGTTCGCCCGCCCGGCGTGGAGCGAGGCAGAGATGCGGCGGGTGCTGCTGCACGGCGGCGGCGACCTGGCGGAGCGGATGCGCAACGGGATTGCGGCCGGGCTCTTTCTGGGCCGCCTGCATCCCGGCGACCGCCTGCCCAGCATCCGGGAGGTAGCGCGGTCGACGGGCGAGGACCACCGCTGCGTGAGCGCGGCGTACCGGCGGCTGGCCGGCGAGGGCGTCGTGGAGGTGCGCAACCGCCACGGCGTGCTGGTGGGCGCGGGCCCGGACGCGCCGGAGATGCCTTCGTCGGAGACGGCGGCGTGGCTGGCGGGGGTGATCGGCGAGGCGGCGGCGCTGCAGGTAAAGGTGACGCAGCTGCCGGAGCTCCTTCGCCGCTGGACGGCGCAGGCGCCGGTGCGGTGCCTGTGCGTGGACGGCACGGAAGACGGGCTGGCCTCGCTGGCGGCGGAGCTGCACGGGCAGTGGGGCTTCGAGACGCAGCGTTTTCTGGCGGAGGCGGAGGGCGGGCGGCGCGACGCCCTGGCCGCCGCGCTGCGCGGCGCCGACGTGGTGGTGACCACGCCCTTCCACGCGCACGCGGTGGAAGCGGCGGCGCAGACGAGCGGCACGCCGGTGGTGGTGCTGGACGCGGACCCGGAGCTGGTGGCGGCGGCGGAGGCGCGGCTGCGGGCGGGCGCGCTGACGGCGGTGGTGGCGGACGCGCGCTACGGCGAGCGCCTGCGCTGCCTGACGGGCGGCGAGCGCCTGCGCGTGGTGCTGGCGGACGACGCGGACGCGGTGGCCGCGCTGGACCCCGCGGAGCCGGTGCTGATGACCCGCGCGGCGCAGCAGCGGGTGGGCAAGTCGCTGCGGCTGCTGGCGCCGGTTTCGCCCGCGTTCTCGGCGTCGCGCGCGCGGGAGCTGGCGGCCGTGCTCATCCAGCGCAACCTGCGGGCACAGCGCGCGCTGATCTGAACGGGCGGTTTCACGCGGAGGCGCGGAGGCACGGAAGATCGATCTTTCGTGCCTCCAGCTGCTCTGGCCTCACACGGAGTAAACGGACTTGGCGGAGTTTTCTCCTGGTGATTCCGGGGCTCCGTGCCGAATCGTTGATTTTCGGCTCTTCCGTCGATTTCGTTGCCGGCGAAACGGTCTGTCGGCGCCGCGCGATCCGGATGCGTGCTGGATGTATGTGCGTGCGAGGACAGTCTTTCTCGCCCTCGCGCCACAGCGTGCGGGGTCGATGATGACGCTGCTACACACGCGGTCCCGGGGATGCAAAGGCGCGGCGCCTTGTGCCCGCACAGGGCGGGTGCGTGGACGGCGGCGCGCGTGGAGGCGCCGGTTCTCACCGATGGACGGGGAAGAACGATGGAGATGATGAAGCGGCTGTTCCTGGTTCCGGCGGTCGCCATGCTGGCCGCGTGCGGCGGCGGTGACGAGGCAGGCGATGCGGCGGCCACGGACACCATGGGCGCGGCGGGCACCACCACCGGCACCATGGACACCACCGCCATGGGCACCGGCGGAATGACGGATACCACCGGAATGGGCGCCACGGGGACCGGCACGACCGGGACCGGCACCACGCCCTGACGGCCGCCGGCCAGCACGCAGAACCGCCGCGCGGACACACAGTCCACGCGGCGGTTTGTCGCTGGCACTCCTGAGCCAGATCTCATCCTCACCCTGTGTCATTCGGCGCTGCGCGCACCGTGTAGCAGGAAAGTCGCCACGCCGCGGCCGTTCATTGCGACCCTGGAGGGGCAGGTTCAGCGATGGGAATCCCCCCACGGTTCCGCCGGCAAGGTCCTTCGTTCGGCGCGCAAGATCTTTCGTATCCGCAGGTTGCGCGCGGCGGGCCCCTGAAGGGAAAGGGATCCGGGTGAGGTCCGTGGAGCGGGGCCCGGCACCAGCACGGGTGAGTAGATTTCTCGGTCGGCGCCACGGGGTTCCTGCACCGGCAGCCATCACGCGGGCGCCTCCTTCGAAATGACAGCCGTGGCGCGAGCGACTTTCATCCGACGGGTGCGCGCAGCGCCGAATGACGCAGGAAGACGTCGTACGGGGGGTTCGGGAACGCGATGGCGGCCTACGACGAGGAGCGGAGGTCAATGTAGACGATCTGCGGCGCGGGAACGGAATCCACCGCCTCGGTGGAGACGGCGTCGGGGCGCGTGGCGGCGGTGGAGAGGAGCCGGGCGAACTCGCGGCGCAGGGCCGGGCGCGCGGCGGCGGGGACGGTCTCCAGCAGGTCGTCCAGCAGCACCTCCTGCCGGGTGCGGCCATCGCCGCGCAGGTGG
>DATABT010000070.1:0-5758 GCA_036259455.1 Longimicrobium sp.
TATGCGCATCCTCCGTCCCCTGCGCCACGCGGCCGGGGCGCTGGCCCTGCTGGCCGCGGCCTGCACCGCTCCCGCGCCGGCGCCGGAATCCGGCCCGGTACCGCCCACGCGCCCCACGGACCTGGGCGGCAACCTCGTCGCCCCGCCGCGCTGGGGGATGGTGATCCACGGCGGCGCCGGGTCCATGTCGCCGCAGACCGTTCCGCCGGAGCGGCAGGCGGAGTACCGCGCGGCGCTGACGGAGGCGCTGCGGGCGGGGCACGCGGTGCTGGCGCGCGGCGGCACCAGCCTGGACGCCGTGGAGGCCGCCCTCAACGTGATGGAGGACAACCCGCTCTTCAACGCCGGCCGGGGCGCCGTCATCACCGCGGACGGACGCATCGAGCTGGACGCGGCCATCATGGACGGCGCCACGCTCAACGCCGGCGCGGTGGCGGGGCTGCACACCGTCCGCAATCCCATCGACCTGGCCCGCGCGGTCATGGAGCGCTCGCCGCACGTGATGATGATCGGCGAAGGTGCCGAGCAGTTCGCGCGGCAGCAGGGGCTGGCGATGGTGGAGGAGAGCTACTTCATGACGCCCAACCGCCGCCGGCAGTGGGAGCGGATGCGGATGCAGGACAGCATTCGCGCCGACAGTGCCGCGCGCGCCGGGCGCACCAGCGGCTACCCGGTTCCCGACGAGTGGAAGTGGGGGACGGTGGGCGCCGTGGCGCTGGACCAGCACGGCAACCTGGCGGCCGGCACGTCCACGGGCGGGATGATGATGAAGCGCTTCGGCCGCGTGGGCGACGTGCCCATCATCGGCGCGGGGACGTACGCCAACAACCGCTCCTGCGCGGTGAGCGCCACGGGCCACGGCGAGTTCTTCATCCGCCACACCGTGGCGCACAGCATCTGCGCGCTGATGGAGTACGGCGGGCTGCCGCTGCGGGCCGCCGCGGACAGCATCGTGATGCGGCAGCTGGTGGCGGTGCAGGGCGAGGGCGGCGTGATCGCCATGGACCGCAACGGCAACTGGACGATGCCGTTCAACAGCACCGGCATGTTCCGCGGCCGCATCGACGCCAATGGCACCGTGACCACCGGCATCTTTCGCGGCGAGCCGTGACGTAGCCGCAGGGCCGCCAGGCGTCGATCCTCATCCGGCGCCCACAACCGGTCCCGGCGCGCGCGAGGACGGGGTGCACGCGACGCCCGGGAGAGGAATCGCCCGTGAAATCAGTTCTGGGCAAGGAATGCACGGCCTCCATGACGACGGGCCGCCGGGTGAATCGGCGGCCCGTTGGCGTGTGCGGGAGAAAACCGCATCCCGTGGCCGACGAAATCACATGACCGTCCGCCCTTGTGCCGACCATGTTACCGAACCCGCGTACGCGATCACCGCAGGGATTGCATGGCACGTCCGCTCCTGAACCAGAACCTCCAGGCACGGCTTTCCGTCGCGCCGACACCCGCGCGCACGGCCGCGCTGCCCGCACACGAGCTGGCGCGGCGGCTTCGCGAACCGCGCACCCGCGCGTACGTGGAGCGTATCTCCCGCCTGGACGTGGGCACGCTGCACGAGACCGGCGCGGTGCAGCGGCTGATCGAAGAGATCCACGCCGAGTTCCCTGAACTGGGGATGGAGGACCTTCCCACGGGCTGGGTGTCGCGCTGCTACCTGGGCGAGCCGTACGAGGTGCACGTGCTGGACGCCGCCGGCTGCATCGTCCAGCACTACCGGCGCGGCGAGCCGCTTCCCGCGGAACTGGAGCGAGCGCGAGCACTCGCCCTTCACCCCGCCTACGCCTTCGTCGAAGTGCGCCGCGACGCGCTGCACTGTGTGCGCGCCGACGGCACCGTCACGCTCGTCTGAGGAGAGATACCATGTCGGATCGTGTCATCGCGCGGGCGGACCTTACCCAGATCGAGCGATCGCTGAGCTCCGTAGACCTTCGACTGACCGCGCTGGGGAGCGATCAGCAGCAGATCGCGGTGGAGCTGCTGCAGCTGCGGGCGGACTTCACCGCGTTCGTGGCCGAGGACGCGCGGCAGAAGGAGCTGCAGCTGGCGGAGACGCGCCTGGTCAAGGTGCGCCAGACCATCGAGGAGCGCTTTGGCTTCTACGCCGAGGTCCGCCGCCGCGCCACGGGGATCGCACAGGCCCTGGACGCAGGGGTGGTGACGCACCAGAGCGTGCAGGACGCCACGGAGGAGATGATGATCTCCGCCCCCGGCTACTGGCTGGCGCCGGCCCTGGTGGCCTTGGCCGGGTGGATTCGCGACGAGCGCCCGCTGGCGGAGAAGGCGCTGGCCGAGGCGGTGCGCCGGGACGAGTACAAGACCTCGCTGTACTTTGCGCTGGTGCTGCGCCGCTACGACCGCCGCGGCGCGGCGGCGGCCTGGCTGGGCCGCTTTTACGCCCACCAGGACCCCACCGCGCTGGACCGCGAGTTCGTTGTGCTGCTCGACGCGGTGGCGGGTGGCGTCTTCGGGCCCGAGGCGCGCGCCATCACCCGGCAGCACACGGCGGAGTGGCTCAATGACCTGGCGCAGAAGCCGGGGTTCGTGCCGGAGCAGGAGCGGCGCTGGGCGGTGGCGCTGCGCGGGCTCACACCCGCTACGCCTGCGGCGGCGTATCCCACGCTGGAGAAGTACAGCCCCACGTGGCCGGCCTATCGCGCCAGCCTGCTATCCGCCCACCTGCACGCGCGGGTGCGCGACTACTTCGCCAACATATTCGAGGGCGACCTGGCCCCCTCGCCGCGGCTGCGCGAAGAGGTGGACCGGCTGCTCGCCCGGCTGGTCACGGAGTATGACGACGAGGAGCTGCCGCTGCGCGCCAGGGAGCGGGAGCTGGAGATCATCGTGGACGAGAACGGCGACGTGCACGCCGCCCGCCGCCGGATGGCCTCGGAGAAGGAGGCGTTCGACGAAAAGTCCGACTTTACGCAGCTGCTCACCAACGCGGCCATGCACCCGGAAAGCTCCGGTGCCACCCGCGCCACGCAGAGGTACGCCGTGGCCCTGTCGCGCGACTGGGTGGTCGCGGCCTACGACGGCGTCACGGCGCAGGCGCGCGCCGCGATTCCCGGCGAGCTGGTGCTGGAGGTGGAAGGGTGGCGGGGCGTGGTGCGCGACGGGTCGGAGGAGCAGCCGCTCGCCGACGCGCTGAACGGCTTCTTCCGGCAGAAGGAGGAGGCCGAACTGCGGGACGCGGACCGGTCGATGGGGCCGCGGATCCTGCTGGGGCTGGGGATCGCCGTCGCGGGATACGGGGTGGTCACCGGATTCAGCTTCCTGCTCCTGGTGGTGGGAATCGCCCTCATCCTGTTCGGCGTCACCTCGCTGAACGGACGAAAGGCCGTCAAGGCAAAGATTCAGGAGAAGTACGCCACCGCGCGGACGGAGGGTACGCGCATCGTCAGGGCTGCGGTGGCCGAGGCGGTGGACGCCCGCGCGGAGCTGGCGCGCGAAGACGCGCGCGCGGAAGAGACGCGCGCCCTGCTGCTGGCTATTTCGCCCGATCAGTATACCCTGTCGCGCGAGAACGACCCGCGCGCCGTGATCGCCTGATCCAAGGAGATGCGACCGATGCCCATTCCCATGACCCCCGGCGGCGACGGCGCGGCTCCGGCCGCCTCCGCCGCGGCGGAGGCGGTTCAGCCCGCGCCGCAGCAGGCGCAGGCGGCTCCCCGGCCCCTGGCGACGGTGCTCCCCGCGTGGGACCTGGTGCCGCCCAGCCACGTGCTGGCCTTTCGCCGTCGCGCATGACCGGCCCGCCGCGGCAGTACGCGGAGTGGGCCGCCGCGCTGGACCGCTTTGCCGGGGGCGACGACGCGTGCATCGACGCGATGGAGCGGGGGACGCTGGAGTGGACGGCCGTGGTGGCCGAGCGCTTCACGCAACGGCTGCACGACGCCTTCTCCGCGCGGCTCCGGGACGCACAGCGCCGCCTGGGCCGCCAGCTGGACGCGGCGCGGGGGGATGAAGCCCGGCTGGCGCAGGCGCTGATCGGCGCCCGCCACCTGCTGGCGCCGCTGGCCCGCGTGACTCGCCTGGCCGCGCTTCCGGAGCCACTTCGCACGCATCTGGTCGGCGAGCTGGCGCGAATGGCCAGCACCACGCAGCAGTCGCTGGAACAATCCGCCCGCGCCGACCGCCACCGCGGCGAACGGCTGCTGGCGGTGGTGCTCCGCACGCCCATCCGTGTTCCCGGAGACGCCGACCCCGCGTGCGCGGCGCCGAATGCCGCGCCTTCGTCCACGGGCGGCCGGCGCCCCATCATCCTTCCCTGACGCATGTCCGACGCCGCGCAGACCCGCGAGACGCTGTCGCGCTACCTCAAGGCCCGTATTCCCTTCATCTCCATCCGCACGGGAGAGCGGGGGCGTGCCCTGGACCTGCTGCGCTCGCTGGCGCAGGAGATCAGCATCCCGATCTTTGTCCACACCCTCACGCAGGGAATGCGCGACATCAGCTCGGGGCGGACGGTGAACGAGGACCGCTCGGTGGTGGGTGCGCTGGACTACGCGGGGCAGCAGATTGGCCAGCGGCAGAACCTTACGTTCGCGCTTACGGACGTGCAGGACCTTGAGGACGACACGCCCACCGCGCGCCAGCTCTACGACCTTGCCATGCTTTCCACGGAGCGCGGAGGTGCGCTGGTGGTGATCACGGCGCGCCCGGTGTGGGGGCCGCTGCAGCGCCTGGGAATGGCGGTCACGCTGGACCCGCCCACGGAAGACGAGATGTTCGTCATCCTGCGCGAGTCGGTGGAGCCCTACCGCGGCACCATGCCGGTGGAGTGGGGCGACGGCGAGTTCCGCGAGGCGGCGTCGATCCTCACCGGCATCTCGCGCATCGAGGCGGAGAACGTGGTGGCCACGCTCCTGGCCAAGGGCTCGGTTACGCGGGACGACCTGGCGGAGCTGAGCCAGGCCAAGGACCGCGTCTTCAGCGACATCTCGGGGATCGAGCGCATTCCGGTGAAGGCGGCGGAGCTGGCCGTGGGCGGACTGTCGGGGCTGCGCGCCTGGCTGGAGCGCGAGCGCCCGCTGCTCACGGCGGACCTGCGCGAGCGGCACCTGCGCCCGCCTCGCGGCGTGCTGCTGGTGGGGGTGCCCGGCTGCGGCAAGTCGCTCTCCGCCAAGTCCATCGCCGCCAGCTGGAACCTGCCGCTGTACCGGCTGGACCTGGCTACCATCCACGGGCAGTACCTGGGCCAGTCGGAGTCGCGGCTCAAGGAGGCGCTGGCGACGGCGGACCACGTGGCGCCGTGCGTGCTCTGGATCGACGAGATCGAAAAGGGGCTGGCGGGCGCCACCGGCGGGGGCGACGGGGGAACGTCCACGCGGCTGGTGGGGCACTTTCTGTTCTGGCTGCAGGAATCCCGCGCCCGCGTGTTCGTGGTGGCCACGGCCAACGACGTGCGGCGCCTGCCGCCGGAGCTTTTGCGGCGCGGCCGGTTCGACGAACTGTTCTTCGTGGATCTGCCCACTCCCGGGGAGCGCGGAGAGATCATAACCATCTACGCCCAGCGCAACCTGCGGGTGCCCATGGCGGCCGACCTGGTGGCGGACCTGGTGCACCTCTCCGACGGCTTTGCCGGCGCCGACATCGAGGCGGCCATGCGCGAGGTGGCCAAGGAGGCGTTCCGCAACGGCGACGCGTCCATCACGGACGAGGTATTCCGCCGCAGCTTCGCCAACGTGGTTCCGCTGAGCAAGACCAGTCCCGAGCAGATCGAGGACATCCGGGCGTGGGGCCGCGCGGG
>DATABT010000071.1:0-5579 GCA_036259455.1 Longimicrobium sp.
GGTCCTGGTCGTAATCCCGGAAGTTGTAGCTCATCGGCAGCTTGCGGTGGCGTCGAGTGACTGACGCCAATCTATGCTGCCGCATGGCCCTTAGCGACCCCTCCGGGGGTTTACTGGACAGGCTCTATTCCCTATTCCCTACGAGGGCGGCGGGATTCGAACCCGCGATCTCCGGAGAGACAGTCCGGCGCTTTGGCCCTCTCAGCTACGCCCCCACGACAACCGCTGACGATCAAGGAGGGAGTGGGACTCGAACCCACGAAGCGCTCAGTGCGCCTGCGGTTTAGCAAACCGCTGCCCATGCCGCCAGGCGGACCCCTCCGGACGTGCGAAAGAGGAAGCGGCGAGACTCGAACTCGCAACGCGCTCACGGCGCGCTACCGGTTTTCGGGACCGGCTCCTCATCCAGCCGGATCGCTTCCACAATGCGGAGGGAGGGAACTCGGTCCCAGAGCCTGATGGCACCCGGTCTACAGCCGGGTGCGCGTCCAGTTACGGTTTACCTCCGCATCAACGCACGCAGGGGGGCGGGATTCGAACCCGCGTAGGCTTGCGCCACCGGTTCTGCAGACCGGCCCCTTCGGCCGCTCGGGAACCCCTGCATCGTTCGCCATCAGCACGCCCGGAGGGAATCGAACCCCCGACATCCGGATTTGGAGTCACGGCGCTCTTCCAGCTGAGCTACAGGCGTATTCAGCACTTTCGCACTTCCCAGTACGCCCGGAGGGATTCGAACCCCCAGCCTCCGGATTCGTAATCCGGCGCTCTCTCCAGTTGAGCTACAGGCGCATACCATCCGCATTCACGCACTCCCCAGTACGCCCGGCGGGATTCGAACCCGCGGCCTCCGGATCCGGAATCCGGCGCTCCATCCAGTTGAGCTACGGGCGCGTCCGTCCATCGACTTCATCTCAAGCACCTGGCGGGATTCGAACCCGCGGCCTCCGGACTGGCGGTCCGGCGCTCTGGCCAGTTGAGCTACAGGTGCATCTGCCCCTCGAAGTGCCCGGAGGGAATTGAACCCTCGGCCTCCGGAATGGAAGTCCGGCGCTCTGGTCCCGCTGAGCTACGGGCACGTCAAACCAATCACTTGCGCAGCCGCGGGAGCCCGCCGGAGGCGGCGAAGACGCACGGCACCGGGAGTCGCGTTCGCCTGCACCGGCGGCTGCCCGCCCTGGCGGGTCTCCACGGGACTGTGCTGTTCCTGACCCGGACCCGAGTTGTCAAAAAAGGTGCTCCGTGCAACGAGAAAGGCGCCCCGCCTCCCCCGGGATCACTCGGGGAGGCAGGGCGCCTTGCGCTGGCGCCCGGGCCGGTCGGGGCTGCAGCGCCCTACACCGGACCTCCTCCCACGAAGCTTCCGTAATCCTTGCCGAACCGTGAACCACTCCACGAGCTCACCACCCTCCGCCAACCGCCACGCAGCGTGGCCAGACGGCCCGCCACACCGGCACACGTCGGCACCACGCCCCGCTCGTCGAGCGAAGGCGCCTGCGTCAGGCGTCGGATGGAGGTGTTCTGCGCGTGCATCGTCGTGGTTCGGTCGATCAGTGCTCAGGTACGGAAAAACAAAAAGGAGCCGCGATCCTCGGCCTTCATGTGAAGGCCCGACGGGCCCCAGACCCAGTGGTCTGCCATGGCCTGCCGTTGAGGGACGCGACTCCCGATGGCGCCAGTCTACACGGACGCGTTCCGTCTGTCAAGGGGTCTCCACCTCTGTCCACACTGCACTACTTCGCGCTTTCCGCAAATTTCCTGCTGTAACGAAACGTTGCACGGATGCCGACGCAACCCAACACATCCCCGCGTATGTGGTTGGAGCGGAAAAATACGGCGAATTTCCCGAAAAGTGCGCAACGAGGCGTTGCAGGTGCTCCGGGAAATTCCGGAAAATGCAACATCGCGCAGCAACAGGGATTGTCTCTCACACGGCGAAAATTCCACCTATCCAAGCGCATCGAAACGTTGCAGCGCGCCCTCTAAATCTTTGCAAAATATGCGCTTCAACCCTCTTGACGCCCGGATGAAAGGGCGGCATTTATGGGAGCCGATCCGCCGCGGCTGATCCCTGATTCGGGACCAGATTGGCAGCGGATCGAGATCCTTCCACGCCGTCGGGAGCACGGGCGACGGAACTGGAAAGGGTCGGATCAGGAGAGCACCCGGATGCGGCGGGCCACGCCGTCCGGCGAACCATCGTCTCGGAAGGCCTGGACCCATGTCGCCACGCGTCGCCACCTCGGTCCTTCTCGCCGCGCCGGACGCGTTCCGGCAGCCGGCCATCTATCCGCCCCCCTTGCCCGAGCCCGGCGCGGGGGTGCTCGCGCGCACGGTGCCGCTGGCGGAGGCGGAGCGGATGACCGCGGTGCAGGGAAACATCCTCTTTCCCCACGGGCGCCGGTGCGGGCTGCACCTGTTCCTGCGCTTCCCCGCGCGGGACGAAGCGCGGCGGTGGCTGGCGGCGCTGGGTCGCGAGGCCGTCCGCTCGCTGCCGGCGGAGATCGAGGCGCGGCGGCGGCGCGAGGCGGGGGAGGCTGCCGGGCCGTTCGCCGGAATCGCGCTCTCCGCGGCGGGATACGACGCGCTGGGGCTGGAGCCGCCCGCGGACGCGGCGTTCCGCAAGGGGATGAAGCGCGCGTGGCTCAACGACCGCCCGGAGCGGGAGTGGGACGACGGCTACCGCGCCGACGTCCACGCCGTCCTTACGCTGGCGGATGACGATTGGGCGGCGCTGGTCGAGCTCGCGGCGCGGTGGCGTCCGTCCGCCGGCATCCAGGTGGTGGCGGAGGAGCGCGGCGAGGAGCTGCCGGGGGAGCGCGAGCACTTCGGTTTTCGCGACAACATCAGCCAGCCGCTGTTCATCGACGAAGACGTCGACCGGGCGCGGCGGAACGGCGGCGGCGGGCGGATGTGGGACCCGGCGACGCCGCTGGGCGTGGTGCTCGCGCCCGATCCGCACGCCCCGGGAGAGTTCGGCAGCTACCTGGCCTATCGCAAGCTGGAGCAGGACGTGGCCGCGTTCGACGCGGGGATCCGCGAGATGGCGGAGGCGCTGGGCGTCGATGAGGCGATGGCGGGGGCGCTGGTCATCGGCCGCTTCAAGGACGGCACGCCGCTCACGCTGGCCGACCGGCCGGGGCTGGGGCCGGCGAACGACTTCGACTACACGGCCGGGCGCGGCGAGCGCTGCCCCTTCAGCAGCCACGTGCGGCGCAGCAACCCGCGCGGCGAGCTGGACCACGTGAGCGAGACGGACGACCTGGTGAACCGCATCGCCCGGCGCAGCCTGCCGTACGGGCGGCCGGGTGATTCGCCCGTGGGGATGCTGTTCTTCTGCTTTCAGAGCGACATCGGCCGCCAGTTCGAGCTCATTCAGAACAACTGGCTCAACTACCCCCACTTTCCGCGCGTGCAGGTGGGCCCGGACCCCATCGCCGGGCAGCGCAACTCGTGGGACCCCACGCCCGGCCAGCGCTGGGACACCACCTGGGGCGGGGGGATCGGCCCGGTGAAGTTCCGCTTCGCCGAATGCGTCCGCTGCCGCGGGGGCGAGTACTTCTTCGCGCCCAGCCTGACCTTCCTGCACACCCTCGAGGCCGAATGAGCGTCGCCTGGCCCGCCCTGCAGCTTCCGGTTCCCGCCATCCGCCCGCGCCGCGGCAACCGCGTGGACGACGCGGAGCTGCGCGCCATCGCCGCCGGCGCGGCACCGCTCTTCGACCGCATCGGCGGGCCGTACGAGCCCGTCCCCGGAGGCGAGGAAACCGCGCGGCGCAACCTGGACGCCTGGCGCGACACGCTGGCGCGCGGGGAGCGGCGCTTTCGCATGCGGCTGGCGTGGGACGGGCTGGACGAGGCGCGCGTGCTTCCGGTGCTCGGCCCCGTCCGCCTGACGGACGGCGCGCCGCTGCCGGCGTGGGCGGAGGACCTGCGCGGCATTCTGGCGGCCGTCGACGGGTTCGCGCCGCAGGACGCGCCGCTCTGGGCCAGCGCGGAGCTGGCCATCCCCTTCGAGCAGGCGCTGGCGCCGTTTGTGGCCTCCGCGGCGGAGGCGGTGCGGGCGCGCGTCTCCATCGACCGCTTTGGCCCGCAGGCGTGGGGGGCAATGGAGCGCGCGCTGCTGCACCGCCTGTTCGTGGTGGCCGCGCACACGCTGCAGCCGGAGTTCAACGTCTTTCGCCACGGCCGCCTTTCGCCGCTGGACCGGCTGTTCCAGGCGACCACGGGCGACGTCCGCCGCGACGTCTACGACGAGTTCGTGGCGGACCTGCTGGCGGGCGGATGGCGGCGGATGATGCTGGAGTATCCCGTCCTGGGCCGTCTCGTCGCCACGCTCTGGCGGCAGTGGGTGGATGGGACCATCGAGCTCGTGGAGCGGCTGGATGCGGACGCGCCCGCGCTAGCGGAGGCGTTCGGGATCGAGGGCGTCGTGGACCAGGTGCGCGCGTCCCTTTCCGACGCGCACCGGGGCGGGCGGATGGTGAGCGTGCTCACCTTCGCCAACGGGGCGCGCGTGGTCTACAAGCCGCGCGACGTGAGCGGCGAGGCCATGTGGGAGCGCATCGCCCGGCGCTTCGAGGACGTGGCGCCGGAGGGGGAGCTGCGGCCGGCGCGCGTGATCGACCGCAACGGCCACGGATGGGTGGAGTTCATGATGCCGTCGCCGTGCACCACGGCGGACGAGGCGCGCGCCTACCACGAGCGGCTGGGCGTCATCCTGGCGCTGACGTACGCACTGGGCACCAACGACTGCCACTACGAGAACCTGGTCGCCCGCGGCCCGTTCCCCGTGCTCGTGGACCTGGAGACGCTGATGCACCCGGTGCACGCGTCGCCGGTGGACGGCGTGGACTTCAAGATGAGCCTGGCGGAATCGGTGCTGCGGACGGGGCTGCTGCCGTTCTGGATGAAGTCGGACGACGGCAAGGCCTACGACATCAGCGCGGTGGGGGCGGTGGAGGCGCAGCCGGCGCGGCAGGCGGCGCCCAGCTGGAAGCACACCAACACCGACCTGATGACGCTGGAGTTCGCCTCCGTGCGGCGCGAGCCGGGGCAGAACGTGCCGCGGCTGGAGGGAAAGACGCTCACACCGGAGGCGTACGCGGACGCCGTCGCGCGCGGGTTTCATCGCGCCTATGCGGCCGCGCAGGAGCGGCTTCCCACACTTCTCGCGCCGGGTGGCGAGCTGGGCGCCATCCGCGAGCTGCGCCTGCGCCTGCTCCTTCGTCCGACCTTCGGCTACGCGCTGGCGCTGCAGGGCGCCACGGCGCCGGACGCGCTGCGCGACGCAATCATCCGCTCCATCCGCATCGACGCGATGGCGCAGCCGTTCGTGGAGGAGGACGAGAAGCCGGCCGGCTGGCAGCTGCTGCGGGCGGAGCGGGCCGCGCTGGAGCAGCAGGACTGTCCGCACTTCGTGGCGCACGTGGGATCGACGGCGGTGGAGACGGACTTCGGCCCGGCGGACGGCATCGTCGCGCGCTGCTGCCTGGATGATCTCGATGCGCGGCTCGCCCGGCTCAGCGAGAACGACCGGCGGCGGCAGGCGGGGATCGTGCTGGCCGCGCTGGACTCGCGCGG
>DATABT010000072.1:0-8858 GCA_036259455.1 Longimicrobium sp.
CGGCCATCGTGACGCTCCCCCTGTACGTGAACCTGGCGCTCGGCTGGTGGCCGGTCGGCGCCGAGGCGGCGGTGCGGATGCCGGTGGGGCAGACGGTCGCGCTCCTCGTCGGCATCATCCTGGTCCCGGTCGCCATCGGCATGGCGGTGCGCCGCCGTGCCCCCGAGCGTGCCGCTTCGCTGGAGAAGGCGGTCTCGCTCTTTGGCGGCGTGGTCCTGCTGCTGCTGATCGTGGCGATCGTCTATTCCGTGCGGGACCGGTTCTGGGAGCTGATGGGCGCGGCGGGGCCGGCGGCCATCGTGCTGAACCTGGCCGGCGTGGCCGCGGGCTTCCTGGCGGCGGCGCTGGCCGGGCTCTCCGGCCCGGACCGGCTCACCACGGGGATCGAGCTGGGGGTGAAGAACACCACCATCGGGATGCTGGTGGCGGTCACCATCATCGGGTCCGAGGCGATGGCCGTCCCCGCGGCGGTCTACGGGCTCCTGATGTACGCGTCGGGGTTCGCGCTGGTGGCCTTCGGCCAGCGCGCGCTCCCGCCGCTGGAGGTCCGCCGCGCGCGGGCGCCCGGTGAGGGCGCGGCACCGGAGGCGGGGCGCGGCTGAGCGCCGGTCGCCGCGAGGACGTGGACGGGAGAGGGCGGGCTGGACGTGACCGTGCCGCCTCTCGGCAGACCGGTTCGCACCGCGGATCATGCACCTCCCGCGCGGACCCCCACGGGCGAGAACCCCGGTGTCCGCCGGCGTCGGAGGAATGTGGCGGCCGTATGGGCTGGAGTGTGGGATGTTTTCGATTCTCGCTTCCGCCGCCGTACCCGTTGATCGCGCACACCGCCGAGTAATGGATCCCGCCCTCCGGCGCACCGTCGCCGCGAACGTCCTGCGGACCGTCCTGCGCGACCTGGACACCCTCGTGCCCGATGCAGGTCCTTGTGAGGCACGCCGCTGGGAGTTCGAGCTCCCGCCGCCGTACGGGCCCATGCGCGGGCTGAAGATGCAGCTGACGCCGCTGCCGGACCAGCCTGGCGCGTGCTCGTTGAGGGGAGACGTCTCGGGCGCGAGCCAGTTGATCGGAGTGTACCTGGGCTATTCAGACGCGCTCGATGCGCTGGAGAACGGCGACGCGATGGCCCGGCTGGAGACGTTTCTGGAATGGTCGCTGAACGACGTGGACGTGCTCCTGGAAGCCATGCAGCCGTTCGACCTTCCGCTGGTCGCCATCGACCGGGATGGGGTGCCGTTCGCCGTGCTGGACCACCGGGACGTCGGCATCGAAGCGTGGGGGCCCGGCGACCTGAACTGTGCCTGGTGGCGCCTGCTGGTGCGGCGCGGCGGCACGTGGGACGACGCGGGCGTGGCGAACAGCCAGGCGGCGGGCACGCGGTCCGGGCTCCAGGGCCGCATTCACCAGGCGCTCGCCGCTTTCGAGGGGCTCACGGTGGATGAGTTCACGTTTCGGCTCTGGCGTCCGTTTCCCGGGGACGTTGGCGCGCCCATCCGGGGACAGCACAGCTTCCAGCGTACCCTTGCGCCCCCGCTGCCGCGCAGAACGCCGGGTAGCTGGAGCGGAATCCTCATCGATCGTTCGGCAGTCGCGCGCCTGCGGGAGATCTGCGGCGCCGTGATCAGCGCGGCGCCCCAGCAGGGCGAGGCGCTGCTGGCGGCCATCCGGGCCGCCGCGGACCGCGTTCGCGCCGAAGAAGCAGAGCGCGCGGCCCGTCGCGGCCGCCGGTGAACCGAATCCTCGCCGTCACGGCTGCTGCGCTCATCCCTCGGTCACGCTGCGAGCCGGCGAACCACCTCGACCGCGCCGCGCTTGTAGACCGAGACGCACACCACCCGTCCCGCGGACCCCGCACCTCCCCCAGCGGGCGTACTCGTATCCCGGTGACGCACGGAACAGGAGCGCTGTTCCGGCACCGCGCACATGTCCGCGTCAGCCCGTGACCGCACGCCACGCATCGAATTGCGTCCGTGCGATTTACCGGCGCTTGACGCCCCGATGGCAGAGCATTATCTGGATTGTAGCGGATTCGGCGACACGAGAGGCGCAACTCCCCGGAATGCGTGCTCCAGATCGGAAAACAGCACGGACAGGTTTCGCGCATTCGGCGGAGTGCGGTCCGCTGAACAACGCGTTGGGCAGATCATGACAGGACGCGTGGAACCGTGATTCTCCCCAAGGTTCGCGATCGCCGCTTCATCACCATCCGCCGCGGGGGAACGCTCACGGACTCCGACCACCGACTCCTGGCCTTGTGGGCGGCCGCGTGCGCCGAGCACGTTCTGCCCCTGTTCGAGGCGGTGCAGCCCTCCGACCCGCGGCCCCGGAGGGCGATCGAGCAGGCGCGGGCGTGGGTGCGCGGCGAGGTCAAGATGATGCAGGCCCGCGCGGCGGGTGGCGCTGCCAATTCCGCGGCGAGACCGCTGCGCGGAGCAGCTCGATTCGCCGCATACGCCGCCGGCCAGGCCGCGGTGGTGGCGCATGTCGCCGCACACCAACTCGGTGCGGCGGCCTACGCCATCAAGGCCGCGCGCGCGGCGGCCCCGAACGGCCGCGGCGAGAGCGCCGGCCGGCTCGAGTGCCGGTGGCAGCGTGAACAGCTGCCCGAGGCGGTGCGCGAGCTGGTTCTTGATGACCAGCGGCTCCGCAATGACATCTGCTGGTCGGTGTTCGACTGCTGAGGTCGGTGTTCGACTGCTGAAACGCGGCGGGCCTCGCGCGGTTGCCCAACGGATCGTTGTAGCTCACGAAGCGGCCCCACCGTCGTCAACGATTCCGGGCTCCTCACGGGCCGCTCCGCACGGCCGATACTCCTGCTCCACTTCGGCCCTGCCCTGGCCGCCTCGCCGTTGCGCTTCGGCGTCAGGCTTCCCCGATGTCGTCGTCTCAATCTACTCGAACGCCTTATCCGCTCATGGAAACGTCAGAGGTCATGGACCTGCTGCAAGCAAACAGAGACGAGCGCGGCATCCGGAACTGGAAGAGACTCGGGTCTGCTACGGGCGGCCTGAAGACCTTTGGAATCGGACTCACAAAGCTGCGCAAGCTGGCCAAACAAATCGGGCGGAATCATGACCTCGCCCGCACGCTGTGGGACACCGACGTCTACGACGCAAAGGTCATCGCGTTGCTCATCGACGACCCCAAGCGAATGACGCGGCAACAAGCCGAGAAGCAGGTCGAGGAACTCGGGGCAGGCGCTTTATCGCACGTTTTCGCATCCTGTGACGCGACCCTGGCCAGGACCTCGTTCGTCGTCGCGCTCGCCGACGAGTGGATTGGAAGCAGCGACACCGTGCGTCGTTGCTGCGGATACGGACTCCTCTACGAAGTATCCAAATTCACCGGCAAGAAAGCGCCGGACGAACGCTACTTCCTCGATCATGTAGAGCACATCCGCGACACGATCGACGAGGAGCCCAGCAACGTGCGTCTCGCCATGGGTGCCGCTCTCATGGGCATCGGCAAGCGCAGCGCAAAGCTGAACGCGGCGGCGTTGAGGGTGGCCGAGGCGGTGGGGCCGATCGAGTTCGAATCTGTCAGCGGAAACTGCGAACCCTTTGACGTCGCCAGGCACCTGACCACCGACCGTCTGGCGGAGAAGCTCGGCAGGTAGCCCTCCCACCGTGCGAGTGGATCGGAGATTTCCGTCCAGGAAAATTCTGTTGGCGGTGCGTCGGCAATTGCTCGTCCCAACTGCTAGTTGGCGGTCACCATCATCGAGTCCGAGGCGACGGCCGTTCCCGCGGCGGTCTACGGGCTCCTGATGTACGCATCGGGGTTCGCGCTGGTGACCTTCGGCCAGCGCGCCTTCCCGCCGCTGGAGGTCCGCCGCGCGCGGGTGCCCCGTGAGGGCGCGGCACCGGAGTCGCCGCGCGGGTGTGAGCGCGCTTGGTCCAGCGGCGTCCAGTCAGTTCAGTTCATATGCCGCAGCGCGCTCGTGCCGCGTCCCGCCTGGGCGTGTGTCGCCGCGGCGCGCTCCGTCCGCCGCTGCCACAAGGTGGTCGCCGCGGACAGGTCGCGCAGAAGGTACTGGAGAGCGTCCGGCGTGACGGCCCAGTCGGGCGCAAACGGCGAAGCAGCCGCGGCGGACTTCGCCACGACTGCTTCGCCTGTCGTTCGCTCACGCTGCGAGCCGGCGTACCACCTCGACCGGGCCGCGCTTGTAGACCGTCACGAGTTGGGGTCCGTGTAGGCGGTGACCAGGATGTCGCCCGGTTCGGGATCCGCCTCCGCGATATCCAGGATGACTGAGTGATCGTAAAGCGCGCCCGTGCCTGATCGGTGTTCGACCCCGCGGGGGACCTGGTTTGCATCACGCTCTACAAGCGGCTGCCGGAGGTGGTGCCGCCCCCTGCGGGGATGAACGGAACCGGGCGGGCGGCGGGCGTGCTCCGCCCCTGCCGCGGCAGTGGCGCTGATCAGCGAGGACGGCCGAAGAACAGGACGTAGCCGTCGGCATCCGTGAGCGCAAACCCACGCAAGCCGTCATCAGTGTCTGACAGTGGCTCGCGAAACTCCACACCGCGCGAGGCGAATTCGGCCGCAAGCACGTCGGGATCCGGGACATCGACGAATGCGTCCCAACGGGCGATTCCCTTATTGACTTCCCGCGTGTGGTTCGGCACGGGCGCTACGCCAACGGCCTTGAGCAGGATCTGCGCACCGCCCCTGCGAACGATGCCGAAGAAGATGTCGGCAGGATCAGGCCCCTGGAACGTGATCTCGAATCCCAGCCGGTCGCGGTAAAACGAGAGCGACGTCGGCACGTGGCTCACGATGAAGAAGGGTGAGATGCCGGAAATCTCTGCTCGTGGCATGTGGAATCCTCCGTTCCGTATTTACAGCATCAAGGGTCGGGGGAGCGGAGCCGGCGCGCAAGCCTTTCGAGCGCCGTTGGGAAGTGCGCGCTCGTGGGCTGGTGTCGGCGCTCGTCTGGCGAGCGGAATGCCGGAGGTGGTGCGCGGGTTGAGGGGATGAACGGAACTGGCGCCGCAGCAGGCGGTATTTCCGAGACCGCATCGGAGGGGGCACGATGGCTCGATTCGCCTCTCCGACGGCGGCTGACGGACCACGCGCCGCCTCGGCTACCTGTCGGCTGACCGGGCTAGGTGTCGTCGCCGGGACACGTGAGCGCCGTCGCCGGCTAGCGTACGGATCGCAGGTGGCGGAGGACGGACCGCACGCGCTCTCCCGGCGTGCCACGCGCTTCATGTACGGGAACCCCGAACCCCCAGGCGTCGTCGACGAGCATCTCCCGCAGCATCGCGTCCACACGCTTACGCAGTCGCCTCCCCTCGATCTCTGGGACCTCGATGCGGTCCGGCCGCTCGACGGGAACAAAGACGATGAGGTCGAGGCCTCCGAGGACGTCCTGTGCCGGTGATACCCACGCCGCGAGCGTACTCGGATCCACGTCGGAAAGCGCCGCCAAATACGCCAGATAGTCCGCAGGACAGCGATCAAAAAGAACTCGCTCGGCCGAGACCCCGGCGAGCGACGTGAGGGAACGCTCGAGTTGGATCTCGAAATCCTCCACGGTCGGCTCTGCGGCGAATGGGTACCCCTCGTCGAGCAGTGCGTAGTACGTTTCCTCGACGACGTGGTAGTCGGACAGCACTTCGCCGAGTCCCTGGACGAGCGTCGACTTGCCGGCAGCATGGGTTCCCGAAACAGCGATGCGCATGGAGAGCTTCCTCGCAGAACGACCGACCTTCCCGGCCCAACGGCGGGCCACGTTCATCCGACACGATACGGCCAACGCCTCCCCGTCCACGGCTCCCGCCGCCATTCGACCACGAGCGGGATGCCATCCGTACAAGACCGCGCTCGTCGAGGACGGACCCAGCAAGATCATTTCGGTCGATACGTCCTGTCGCGCGCCCGCTAGGACAGGATCTCGACATAACCGTCCGTTCCGTGCACCCGGATCCGCTGCCCATCCTGGATCAGCCGGGTGGCGTGCTCCACGCCCACGACGGCGGGCAGGCCGTACTCCCGCGCGATCACCGCGCCGTGCGTCATCAGGCCGCCGACCTCCGTCACCAGGCCCTTGATCGCGACGAACAGGGGCGTCCAGCTGGGGTCCGTGAAGGCGGTGACCAGGATGTCGCCCGGTTCCAGATCCGCCTTCGCCATGTCCAGGATGACGCGCGCCCGCCCCTCGACCGTCCCGGCGGACACCGCCAGGCCCACCAGCGCGCCGGCCGGCAGATCATCGCGCCGGTATGCTCCGTTGATCATCTCGCCATCCGACGTGAGCACCCGGGGCGGCGTGAGCGCTCCATACGATCGGAACGCTTCCTTGCGCTGGCGGATGAGCCCCTCATCCACCTGGTTGGTGCGCACGACGTCGTGCAGCTCCTGGAGGGTGAGGTAGAAGATGTCTTCCTTGTCGCGAAGCACGTGTGCCTGCACCAGGCGCCCGGCTTCTTCCATCAACGCCTGCTTGTAGACGAAGTAGCGGTTGACGATGGCGTACTTGGGGTATTCCCGGTACCCGGCGAAAGTGCGGACCCGATCGATCATCCGCTTCGTCTCTTCGGCCTTCTGCTCCCCGTCCGGCAGGGCCCGCAGGCGCTCAAGCACCTCCCGTTCCTTCGTTTCGGCCTCCCGCCGCCCCTGCTCAAAGCGCCGCGTGGCCTCGCCCGGCTCGAAGCTTCGGACGTTGCCGAGAATGACGGGCACGAGCATGGTGGGCCGCTCGATCCAGCGCGGCCGCGTGATGTCGATCTCGCCGGGGCAGCGCATGCCATACCGGTCCAGCCAGGACTGGATGGCGTCGCGCGCTTCGCGCCCGCCCGTGAGCCGCGGCAGCTCGTCGAGGAAGCCGTCGTCCTCCACCTGCTGCAGAAAGGCCACCACCTCCGGGTGCGGCCGGATGACGTCCGCGACGTCCAGCAGCGCCAGCCCCATCTCCGACGTGACGTTGCCGGGGACGGACTGCGAGAGCGTGCCGGCCGCGTTCTGGATGCCGAGCCACGCCTGCAACCGCTCGTTGAGCCACCACGTGGCCTCCGCCCCCGCCATGATCACCTGCGTGCTGAGCGGATCGCTCAGGAACCGCTTGTGCTCCTGGATGGCTTCCAGGAGGAACTCGATCAGCACCGATCCCGACTTCCCCGAGATTTCGCGCTTCAGGGCGGCGAGGATAGCCTGGCTGCGCTCGACCAGCTCGGTGACAATGGCCGGATCGGTTTCGATCGGGGCGGGTGCCCCGCCCGCCGGCGGCCCTCCGGGACCCTCGTCCGGGCGCAGCGGGATGAAATCGCGGTCTATGATGGTCTGCAGGGCGTCCCCGACCAGCAGATCGGACTTCCCCACCATCCCCATCAGCCCCGCGCGGCCCGCCGGCGAGGCCAGCCTCTCGGTGACGTCGACGAACAGCCTTCCGCCGGCCTCGTGCATCGGCGCGAGGGCCGTCAGCAGCCACACCGAGAGCCCCAGGGGCTTCATGGGGTCGGTCATCATCTGCTGATGGCCAACGGAGATGTAGACGTGGTTCTCCCCGTCGCCGGCTTCGGGGATGGGGAACAGCGTGGTGATCGGGCGGCTCTGGACGATGTGGAAGTCATGGTCCGTCAGGCACCATTCGATGTCCTGCGGGCGGCCGAAGTGCGCTTCGATGCGCCGGCCCAGCTGCGCCAGCCGCACGACCTGCGCATCCGTCAGCGCCGGCTGCTGCTGCCGCTCCGGCTCGATCGCCCGTTGCCGCGTTCCGCCCGTGGGCGAGGCGCGGATGGCGAGCTGCTTGGTGCCGACCGTCCTGGCGACCACCTCGCCGTCCCGCACCTTGTAGACGTCCGCGTTCACCAGGCCGGAGACCAGCGCCTCGCCCAGACCGAAGCTGGCCTCCACGGACGCGACCTTCCGGTTGCCGGTGACGGGGTCGGCCGTGAACAGGATGCCGGCCGCCCGCGGAAAGACCATCCGCTGCACCACCACGGCCATGCAGACCTTGCGGTGGTCGATGCCGTTCCGCAGGCGGTAGATCACGGCCCGCTCGGTAAAGAGCGAGGCCCAGCACCGGCTGACGTGCCGCAGGATCGCCGCCGGCCCCACGACGTTCAGGTAGGTGTCCTGCTGGCCCGCGAAGGAGGCCGCCGGCAGGTCCTCCGCGGTCGCGCTGAACCGGACGGCGCACGCGGCCTGCTCGCCGAGCCGCGCGAGCGCGCCGGTGATCGCCGCCGCCAGGTCGCCGGGGATGGCGATCCCTTCGAGGGTCCGGCGGATCTCCGCGCTCAGCATGCGGATCGCCTCGCGGTCGTCCAGCTCCAGGCGCGACAGCCGGTCGAGCCGGTCGTCGATCGACGGCGCGTCCGCCATGATCCGCCGAAAGGCGTCCGTCGTCACGCAAAAGCCGGCCGGCACGCGGAGGCCATCGATCCGCGAAAGCTCCCCCAGGTTCGCGCCCTTGCCGCCGACGAGCGCGACCTGCGTCTGGTCGATCTCCTGGAAATCCAGCACGTAGCTGCCCATATCGTACCCTCCCGTTCCGCAGATTCGAGCTCTCGGCCGAGGATTTTTTCGGCCGACAACTCTGCAACCCGCCCCCCGCCTTCCGGCAAGCCCCCGGGTGTGTTATAATTTGCGCACGGCGGGGAGGGAGTGCTCCTTCGCTGGCAGTCAGCACCGATATGAAATAGACAGGGCGCAGGGGAAACCATCCCCCGCGCCCTTTTTGCGCGCCCGCCAGCGCCGCCGGCCCATCGCGGCGCCGGCTGCACGCATCCTCGTGAACCGCGAGAGGCCCAGTCGTCAGCCGGGTGCACCGCTCGAACAGCGTCTGCCCGTCCCGCTCGTGCAGGGATGCCGTGCCGCGGCCGCCCTTGTCCCCTTGTCCCCTTGTCCCCTTGTCC
>DATABT010000073.1:0-3420 GCA_036259455.1 Longimicrobium sp.
GGCCGCCCTTTTCCGTTATCCGCGTCCCCTCGTGCGTGCCGTCCCACCCGCATCCAACGAATTGAACAACCACGGGAGGAGACGATGCAGGACCAGGAGAGGATGGAGATCCAGGGCCAAGCGGCGGCCGTCGCGGAGCCGCTGGCGGCGCGGGTGGACGGGCGGCTGGTGGACCTGGCGCGCGCGGCGGACCTCGGCGACGGGGTGGAGCTGATCGGGGCGGATGATCCGGACGCGCTCCCGCTGCTGCGCCATTCCGCCGCGCACCTGCTGGCGGCGGCGGTGCGCGCGCTGCGGCCGGAGGCGGGGATCGGCTTCGGGCCGGCCATCGAGGACGGCTTCTACTACGACTTCGCGGTGGACCGGCCGTTCACGCCAGACGACCTGGCCGCCATCGAGGCCAGGATGCGCGAGTTGGCCGCCGCGGACGACCCCTTCCAGCGGCGCGAGGTCTCGCGCGGCGAGGCGCGGGTACTGTTCGCGGACGATCCGCTCAAGCTGGAGCGGCTGGAGGAGATCGGGGATGACGAGACGATCTCCGTCTACCGCAACGGCGCGTTCCTGGACCTGTGCCGGGGGCCGCACGTGCCGTCCACGGTCCACC
This sequence comes from Longimicrobium sp., assembly GCA_036259455.1. GTDB lineage: Bacteria > Gemmatimonadota > Gemmatimonadetes > Longimicrobiales > Longimicrobiaceae > Longimicrobium. The sequence goes on from DATABT010000073.1 coordinate 605, forward strand.
TCCGCCACTTTCGCCTTCTGTCCGCCGCCGGCGCGTACTGGCGCGGCGACGAGCGGCGGCAGGTGCTGCAGCGCATCTACGGCACGGCGTGGGCGTCCGCGGAGCAGATGGACGCGCACCTGGCCCGGCTGGAAGAGGCGAAGCGGCGCGACCATCGCGTGCTGGGGCAGGCGCTGGACCTGTTCTCCGTCGATCCGCGCATCGGGCCGGGGCTCATCCTGTGGCACCCGAAGGGCGCGGCCATCCGCGGCGAGGTGGAGCGCTTCGAGCGGGAGCTCATCTTTCGCCACCGCTACGAGATGGTCGTCACGCCGCACCTGCTGGGCGAGGCGCTGTTCGAGGAATCCGGCCACCTGCAGAGCTTCGACGACGGGCTGTGGGGGCCGGTGGAGATGGACGGCCGCCGCTATCGCCCCAGGCCGATGAACTGTCCGGGCCACATCGCCATCTACCAGAACCGCGTGCGCAGCTACCGCGAGCTGCCGCTGCGCTGGGCGGAGTTCGGCGCGGTGTACCGGGCGGAGCGCGGGGGCGTGCTGCACGGCATGCTGCGCGTGCGGGGCTTTACGCAGGACGATGCCCACGTCTTCTGCACGCCCGAGCAGCTGCCGCAGGAGATCGGGCGGCTGCTGGACCTGGTGGACGAGGCGCTTGCCGCGTTCGGCTACGCGTACTCGGTGGAGCTGGCCACGCGGCCGGACAAGGCCATCGGCGATCCGGCGGAGTGGGAGCGCGCGCAGGCGCTGCTGGCGGACGTGCTGCGGGCGCGGGGGATGGAGTTCGGCGTGGACGACGGCGGCGGCGCGTTCTACGGGCCCAAGCTGGACTTAAAGCTGGTGGATGCGCTCGGGCGCAAGTGGCAGGGTCCCACGGTGCAGCTGGACTTCAACCTGCCGGAGCGGTTCGGGATGGAGTACACGGGCCCCGACAACCGCCCGCACCGCCCGGTGATGCTGCACCGCACGCTGCTGGGATCGATGGAGCGCTTCGTGGGCGGGCTGATCGAGCACTACGGCGGCGCCTTTCCGGTCTGGCTGGCGCCCGTGCAGGCGGCGGTGATCCCCATCCGCGAGGAGCACGAGCCCGCCGCCCGTGCCCTGGCCAACGCGTTGCGCGCCGCGGGTCTGCGCCCCGAGCTGGTGCGCGCCGAGGGCACGCTGGCCGCCCGCGTGCGGCACGCGGAGACGATGAAGGTGCCGTGCATCGCCGTCCTTGGCGCACGGGAGGTGGAGGCGGGCACGGTCTCCGTCCGCCGCCGCGGCGGCGGCGACGCCGTCTCGCTGCCGCAGGCGGATTTCGTCGCCCGCCTGCGCGCGGAGGCGGAGGCGCGGCTGGCGTGGGGCGCGCCGGGTTCGTTGCGGTGCGGGTGAACGGGTGAATGGGTTTGGGAATCACCCGTCACCGGACGGGGTTCGGGTGATGGGGTTTGGATCACCCGTCGCCGGACGGGGTTCTCGCCCCGGGCCCCCGGGCTAAAGCCACGGGGCTATGACGGCCACAAGCCCCGTCTTTGCTCGTTCCTCGCAAAACGGGGCTTCACCTGCTCGCGTGGGCGATCCCCGGCGCCGTGGTGGTGAAGCCCCGCCGGGCAAGCGCAGCGCGCCCAGGGCGGGGCTTATGGCCGTCATAGCCGCGGGTTTCAACCCGTGGTGGATGGCGGGGGCACCCATCCCCCCGCGTGAGACCCGTGTGTTTTCCGGCCGGGTGTGGATGTAGATTGATTCATCGTCGTCCTCCGTCCCTTCATCCCGCCCGCCAGACCGTGCCGGACGAGATCACCACCCGACCCGTCGCCGAGCTGACCGTGGCCCAGGCGGCCGCGATCATGGAGCACTGCTTCGAGGGATACATCGTCCCCATGCGCGCCGCGCCGGAGTCGTGGGCGCGGCGCTTTCGAAGCGAGCACCTGGACCCGTTCGCCAGCCGTGTGTACGAGCGCGGCGGATCGCCCGTGGCGGTGCTCTTCATCTGCCGGCGCGGGTGGACCAGCCGCGTGGGCGGGATGGCGGTCGCGGCGGATGCGCGCGGCCAGGGCCTGGGCCGCCGCGTGATGCGCGACGCCATCGACCACGCCCGCGCGCGCGGCGACCACGCGCTGATGCTGGAGGTCATCGAGCAGAACACGCCCGCGGTAAGGCTCTACAGGTCGCTGGGACTCCGCATGACGCGGCGGCTGGTGGGGTACCGCTGGGAACCGGCGCCCGTGGAGGGCCCCGCGGGCGCGCTACGGGAGGTGGATCCGCTGGAGCTGGCCCGCGTCGCCGCGCGCGAGTGCGAGCCCGGCCTGCCGTGGATGCTGTGCCCCGAGACGCTCGCCGCCGCCACCGCGCCCGCCCGCGCCTTCGCGCTGGAGGACCGCGCGTACGCCCTGGTCGCCAATCCCGGGGCGGAGACGCTGACCCTCTCCTCGTTGATCGTCCCCGGCGCGCATCGGCGACGGGGGTGGGGAATGCGGATGCTGCGCGCGCTGGCCCTGGCGTTCCCGGGCAAGCCACAGCAGGCCGTCGCCACCGTCCCGGAGAACCTGGCGCCGCAATTCTTCGCGCGCGCCGGCTGGGAGCGGCAGGGGATCAGCCAGTACGAGATGTGGCTGGATCTCTGATGGAATGATGGGGTGATTCCGCTGCTTTGTAGACAATTCCGGTCGGCGCCGTGTCCCACCCGAGGCGCGCCGCCGCCACAGCGCACTGTGCCTCGCAGGTTGGCACCTCCAGCGTACTTTCGTTTCGTAGTTTCGTACCTTCGTACCAGCGCCGGCGCCGGTTGCCGCGCGGCCGGTCCGGCCCGTATCGTTCCGCCGCCACCGGAAAGCTGTC
>DATABT010000074.1:0-12144 GCA_036259455.1 Longimicrobium sp.
GTCGCGGCGCGGGCCACGCGCAGGGCCGGCACCAGGCCGAAGAGCGCCGCCGTCACCACCGACAGCACGAGCGCGAACAGGGCCGCGCGCCCGTCCACCCCCACCTCCTCGGGCCGGGGGATGGTGCCCGCGCTCAACGCCATCAGCGCGCGCACGCCCGCCACGGAGAGGGCAAGGCCCAGCGCGCCGCCCAGCAGGGACAGCACCAGGCTCTCCGTGAGCAGCTGGCGGATCAGGCGGCCCCGCCCGGCGCCCAGCGCGGTGCGGATGGCGACCTCGCGCTCACGGGCCGAGGCGCGGGCCAGCAGCAGGTTGGCCAGGTTGGCGCACGCCACCAGCAGCACCAGCACCACGGTACCCAGCAGCACCAGCAGCGCCGGCCGCACCGGGCCCACGATGGCGTCCTGCAGCGTCTCCATGCGGGCGCGGCCCCACCCCTCGTTGCTCTCGGTGTGCTCCTGCGCCAGGGTCGCCAGCACGGAGTTCACCGAGCCCAGCGCGGCCTCGGGCGTGGTGCCCGGACGCAGGCGGCCCACCACCTCCATCCACCGCAGGTCGCGCTGGCTGGGAATGTCGTCCTCGCCGATGAGCGAGATGGGGATGAACACCTCGGCGTCGCGGCCGGGGAAGGTGAACGAGGGCGGCATGACTCCCACGACCGTCATGGGCTGGCCCTCCAGCGTCACCGTCCTGCCCACGACGGAGGGATCGGCGTTGTAGCGGCGGCGCCACAACGCGTCGCTCAGCACGGCCACGCGGTCGTTGCCGGGCACGTTCTCCTCCGGCCGCAGGGTGCGGCCGACGGCGGCGTTCACGCCCAGGAGCGGAAAGAACTCCTTCGACACCGACGCCCCCTGCACCACGGCCGGCTCGCCGCCGTCGCCCGTGAGGTTCAGCGCCGTCTCGCCGGGCTCGAACAGGTAGGCCGCCAGTGACTCGAAGCCGTTGGCGCCCGCGCGCAGGTCTTCGAGGTCCTGGGGGCTGAACGGCCCGCCCTCCGCCGCCTTTTCGGCGTGGATGTGGTGCAGCCGCACCAGCTGGTCCGGCTCGCGGAACGGAAGCGGGCGCAGCAGCACGCCGTTCACCACGCTGAAGATGGCGGTGTTCAGCCCGATGCCCAGGGCCAGGGTGAGCACGGCCACCAGCGTAAAGCCGGGCGTGCGGCGCAGCGTGCGCAGCGCGTAGCGGAGGTCCTGAAGAAGCGTGTCCATCGTGTGTCCCGGGGTAAACGGGGTGCGGTGGGAGGGCCTTGGCACCCCACGGTAGTGCGGACTTCGGCACCCGTACCAAGCGAGGCGCGTGCCGGTCTTGCATCCACGTCAAGTCATTGCGCCGCAACAACATGGCTTGCGGCTGCCATCTCGGGCCTGTCCGGTCCCGGGACCCTCTTCGTCCCACATCCGGACACCTCCCGTCAAAAAGGGCCGGCATTTCCGTCCCCGACACTTCCTGAATCCGATCATCTTCCCGCATTCCCCCGCGCGCGGCGAAGGGAAGGCGCACCGGGCCGCCGCCGTGCCGTCGCAAGGCAGCCCTGCGGTGCTCGACCGGGTTTTCTCTCGATACCGGTCCCGCCATCCTGCACACTGCGGGCGGAAATCGAGCCGACGGGTGGAGGACGCGGAGGAGAGGGGGGCGGCGAGACTCCTCCGCTCCCTCTTTTCCCTCCGCGCCCTCCCATGATCCTTCGCGTTTTCGAGTGCCGCGGGCGCGCCGGAGCGCGATCCCGCGGCGCCGGGGATCAGCCGGAGATGCCGGCGAGGACGGGCGGATGCACGCCCATGACGGGAATGCCCCGCGCCCTCGCCAGCGCGTCCTGCACCGCGCGGATCAGCGCGGGATACGCGTGGTACGCAACACGCGCCTGCTCCAGGTCCAGCCGCTCGCGGTTGGTGTGCGCCAGCGCCTCCACCCCCGGCGCGAAGCCGATGGTGGGAATGCCGCTGGTGCCGCAGCTGTGCCCGCCGTCCGTGCCGAACTTCCACTGGCGGATGGCCGGCGTGCGCCCCGTGGCGGCGCGGATGGCGTGGAACGCGGCCTCCACCACCGGGTGCTCGTCGGCGAGCAGGTATCCCGGCGTGAAGTTGCTGTGCTCGTCCACCCACCCCGTCCACGCCCGGTGCGTCACCCGGCCGGGGAGCACCTCCACGCGGATCCCCGGCATCTGCGGCACCCGCTCGGCCAGCAGCGCGCGCAGCTCCGCCACCGCCTGGTCCTCGTCCCATCCCGGGAGCACGCGCATGTCCAGCGTCACGCGCACCCGGTCGGGGATCACGTTGCCGCTCCGGGGCCACGTCTCCACCACGGTGGGCGTGAGCGTGGCCCGGCCCAGCACCGGGTCGCGCGGCTGCGCGGCGGCAAGCTCGCGCAGCGCCAGGAGCACGTAGGGAAGCGCGTGGTTGGGGTTGCGCCCGCACTCCGGCGCGCTGGCGTGCGCGGCCAGGCCGTGGATCTCCACCGCCAGCTCCGCGTGCCCCCGGTGGCCGGTGCACAGGTCCAGACCCGTGGCCTCGCCCAGGATCACCGCGCCGGGGCGCGTGTCCAGCGTCTGCATGTGGTGCATCATCCCCCACCCGCCCTTTTCCTCGTAGACGGAGAAGCAGACGCGGACGTCCCCCGCCGGCCGGTCGTTCACGAAGCACGCGCCGGCGTACACCTGCAGGGCCAGCTGTCCCTTGACGTCCATCGCCCCGCGGCCGTGCAGGCACCCGCCGGCGATGGCGCCGCTCCAGGGGCCGTGCTCCCATCCCTCGGCGTCGCCCGCGTCCACCACGTCCATGTGGCTGCAGAGGATCACGGACGGTGCCCGGCCCGTGCCGATGACGCGGCCCACGACGTTGCCGGCGCGGTCGGTCCCCGCCTCGTCGTAGCCCAGCGCCCGCATCTCGTCCACGATGCGCCGGGCCACCGCCTCCTCTTCGCCGGGAAGGCTGGGGATGCGGATGATGTCGGCCGCGAACCGGATGGCCTGCTCGAACGACAGGTCCGCCGCGGCGGGAGCCATGGGTTCCGGCCTCCGTGCCACCTCGATCATGCGGCCACCTCCCGCGCCACGCGCGCCATGGGCTCCTTCGCCACCGCGTCCGCGGCGGCGTCTTCGTCCAGCTCCGCCCGCACCACCACGCGGACGGCGTCGCGCGCCGCTTCCGCCGCCGCGGACGCGGCTTCGAGGTCCGCCGCGCAGGCCATCACGTGGCCCACGCGGTCGCGGAAGTCGCCGTGGATGCGGAGCTCGTCGCCGGGGCCGCGGTAGAGCGCCACGTCGGCCACGCCGGGCCGCGTGCGCGCCTCCGCCACCCCCTCCACCTCCGCCAGCCGCCCGTCCCCGGGCGCGAACAGAAAGCGGATGGAGGCGTGCCGGTGGTGCGCCGGCGCCGGCTCCGCCGCCTGGCCCACGACCAGCCGCAGCGTCTCGCGGATCAGGTCGATCCCCTGCGCGTGCCGCACCAGCTCGGGGATGAAGCCGCCGGCGAGGCGCGGGTTCACCTCCATGGGCACCGCGGTCCCGTCCGACACCCGCAGCTCCCAGTGCAGCGGCCCCCAGCCGAGGCCCAGCAGCTCCGTCCCGCGCGTGACCGCTTCCGTCAGCGCGGCGGCGACGTCCGCCGGCACCACGGCCGGGTAGTCGTGACCGGACTCGACGAAGGCCGGCGGGGCGCCCAGGTGCTTGCGGGTGATGCCGACCACCCGGCCGTTGAACATCTCCACCGAGAACTCGGGGCCGTGGACGAAGCCCTCCACCAGCACCCGCTCCTCCGGCGAACCGGCGAAGAGGGCGGCGGCGTGGCGCCGCACCTGGTCGTCGTTTGCGCAGGCGCGCACGCCCACGCTGCCGCTGCCGGCCACGGGCTTGAGGACGACGGGAAAGCCGATCTCCCGCGCGGCCCGCACCGCGCCGGACGCGCTCTCCACCGCGCGGAAGGCGGGGACGGCCACGCCGCCGGCGGCCAGCGCCCGCCGCTGCCACGACTTGTCGCGCGCGGCGCGGACGGCGGACGCGTCCGGGCCGGGAAGGCCGAAGCGCGCCGCCAGCGCCGCCGCCGTGGCGATGAAGTACTCGGAGCTGCTGGTGATCCCCGCCACCCCCGCGCCGCCGCCGAAGCGGCCGCGGATGAGGCCGAAGAGCTCGTCCTCGTCCACCCGGGGCACGACGATCACCGCGGGGGCGTCGTCGTCGGCCAGCCAGGCGTACCTTTCCGGCTTCGCGGTCACCAGCACCGGGGCGTAGCCCAGCCGGCGCGCCATGCGGCCGAACAGGCGCCCCGTGCCGCTGGTGTTGCTCTCGATGAACAGCACCGCGCGCGGATGCGTGGCGGCGCTCATGACGCCACCAGCTCCAGGTGCCGCGTGGGGGCGCGCATCACCTCGGCGTGCGTCCGGCGGTGCCAGCGGTAGAACGACCAGGGATCGCCGCCGTCGTGCGGGCGGTCCCACTCCACCGGCCCGGCGGGGAGCGCGTCCAGCCTTGCCCCCTGCGCCTCCAGCCACGCGTCGTCGTAGACGGTGTCCTGGTAGCGGTATCCCTCGTCGGGAAAGATGACGGCCGTGAGCTGGTCGGGGTGCTCGCGCGCCCACCAGTCGGCCACCAGGTACGCCGCGCCGCTCGTGGGCCCGGCGAAGATGGCGTGCTCGCGGTGCAGCTCGCGGGTGGCGCGGAAGGCCTCCGCCGCGCCCACCCAGTGCACCAGGTCGAACGCGGTGTGGTCCACGTTCCGGGGCATCAGGCTGTTCCCCAGCCCGCGCAGCAGCCGCCCGCTTCCCGCGTCGCTCTGCCCGAAGATCACGCTGCGGTGCGTGTCCACGCCGATGGCCATGAGCTCGGGGGAAAGGAGGCGCAGGTACGACGAGATGCCGCACATGGAGCCGCCGGAGCCCACGGAGCCCACCAGGCAGTCGATGACGCCCGCCGCCTGCGACAGCTGCTCGGCCACGGGGGCGTAGCTGCCGGGGTTGTGCGGATTGGTGTACTGGCGCGGGCAGAAGCTGCCGGGGTTGTCGGCCAGCACGCGCTCCAGCACCTCCAGCCGGGCCGTTTGAAAGCCGCCGGACGCGCCCGCTTTTTCGACGATGTGCACGGTGGCGCCCAGGTCTTCCAGCCGCCGCTTGAGCGGCGCGTCGATGGCGGGGTCGCTCACCAGGACGAGCGGGTGCCCCTGCAGGCGCGCCACCATGGCCAGCGCAAGCCCGAAGGTGCCGCTGGTGGTCTCGGCGATGAGCCCGCCGGGGAGAAGCTCGCCGTCGTCGATCGCCTTGCGGACGATGTAGCGGGCGGGGAGCAGCTTCATCAGGGGGAACGACAGCCCGATCAGGTTCGGGCGCAGCCACACCACGCGGGGCAGCGCGAGCGCGTCCACGAAGTTGGCGTTGATCACTGCGGCACTCACGGCAGGGCCTCGGGGTGAGGGGCAAGGTCGGTGGTGAACTCCCAGCTGCGGTCGATGCCCAGGCGGCGCAGCCCGTCACGGGCCTGCTCCACGCGCTCGGCCGCCAGGCGGCCGGTCTCGAAGAACAGGCCGGCGACGGTCCCGCTGTGCGCCACCTGCACGCCAAGGGCGCGCGCCTCGCGCGCCAGCCGGAGCAGCTCCGGCATGGCGCGCTTGGGGCGGTGGCGCTGCATGAGGACGGTGCTGGCCGTGGCCACCCGTCCCAGCAGCGCCGGGTCCTGCTCGGTCACGGCGCGGCGCAGCAGCCCCCGCACCGCGCGGAACGCCTCCAGCTCCCACGCCGAGTACGCGCACGGGGGCAGGGAAAGCGTCTCCACGCCGCCGGCCGCGGTGTTGAAGCCCAGCACCCGCGCCTTCGGCAGGGGGGCGCCCAGGTCCTCCAGCACGCACCCGCGGCGCTGGGCAAAGAGCACCGCGCGCTCGGGGCCGTACATCAGCGAGTCGCTGGCGCTCTCGGCGGCCACGGAGATGCGCGACACCCACTCCGGCGGCAGCGTGGCGCCAAAGGCGTCGGCCACGGCGAAGATCGTGGAGAGCACGTCGGTGGTGGACGAGCCGCACCCCCAGCGCAGGGGCACGTTTCCCTCCAGGCGGAGCGAGCCGCCCCACCCCGCGCGCCCCAGCGACTCCAGCGTCATGCGCGCCGCCGCGCGGGCGCGGCCGCGGTCGCCCGGCTCCACGGTAAGGGGGCCGGTGCGCGTGGGACGGAAGCGCGCGCGGGTGGCGAACAGGGGGCAGGGCAGGGTGACCAGCCCGTGCTCCAGCGTGCCGTCCGGCCCGTAGAACATCCCCTGCACGATCTCGCCGTGGTGCGCCCGCACCTCGGCCGTCCCCGTCCGCCGCGCGGGCGCGGGCGGCGGGTACAGGGCCGGGGCCGGGGCCACCCGGCGCGGCGCGGCGGGGGCTGCGTGTTCCAGTGTTGCTGCGGCCTGCTGCATATGACCGTCGTAAAAGGTGTTTCCGTGGGTCGGTGCCGGGCCCGGCGGGCGGTGTCCGCCGGGCCGCGTCGGGTTCGGTCAGCGGTCCTCGTCCACCACGCCGGCGCCGCACCACTCCATCACGGCCATGGCGCTCCACATCTTGTACTGCGCCTGCACCCAGGCCAGGGAGCGGGGCCCGTCCAGCACTTCGTCGTCCACGTCCTCATTGCGCACGGCGGGCAGGTCGTGCATGAACACGGCGCCCTCGTGGCCCACGCGCTCCATCAGCGCCCGCGTGACCCGGAAGGGGGCGAAGCGCGTCTTCCAGTCGGGATCGGCCTTGCTGACGCCCATCTCCTGCCAGCGGCTGGTGTAGACCACGTCGTAGCCGGCCTGCACGCCGTCGATGTCGTGCGTCTCCTCGATCGCCGCCCCGTACGCCTGCGCCAGCGACTGCGCCGTCGCCAGCACCCGCGGATCCACCCCGTAGCCGGCCGGCGTGGCCAGCGTGAGCCGCATCCCCGGGATGCGGCTCATGGCCAGCGCGAGCGCGGCGGCCGTCTTGTTCCCCTCGCCGCAGTACAGGACGGAGAGGTCCTCCAGCCGGCCGAAGTGCTCCAGCATGCTGGACAGGTCGGTGAGCGCCTGCGTGGGGTGCTCGTCCGAGCTCAGCGCGTTGACCACGGACATGGAGGGGTGCGCGGCGAAGGTCTTCATCTCCTCCACGCTCTCGTTGGTGCGCATCACCAGCACGTCCAGGTAGCCGGCCAGGGTGCGGGCCGTGTCTTCCAGCGTCTCGCCCGTGTTGGTCTGCAGCTCGCCGGCGCCGAAGTAGACCACGGTGGCGCCCAGCCGGCCGGCGCCCACCTGAAAGCCGCTGCGGGTGCGGGTGGACGTCTTGCGGAAGTACACGCCCACGGTGCGCCCCCGGAGCGTCTGCGGGGCGGTGGGGGCCTGCTTGAGCTGCACGCCGCGGCGGGCCAGGTACGTCACCTCTTCGGGCGCCAGGTCGAGGATGGAAAGGACGTGGCGGCGCACCTTCCCCGGCTCGCTGCAGGCCACGGCGGGGATGGGGAGCACGGCGGATTCGATCATGGTCACGCGAACACCTCTTCGGCTTCGGCCGCGCCCACGGACGCGGCGATGGTTTCGTTGAAACGGGCCCCGAAGTCCAGGGCCGTAGTGGGCACCGCCCCGAACCAGGAGCGGATGGCGGCGTACTCCTCCGCCTTCTTCGCGTCGCGTTCCAGCGCGTGCCAGCGCCGGGCCAGCGGCATGAGATTCTCGCTGGTCCACCAGGGGTACTGCGGCGCGCCCACGTCACCCTGGAAGATCAACCGCCGCAGCCCGCTCTTGACGTGCACGATCCGCGTGCGCGCGGGATCGAAATCGCCCCAGCACGAGTCCTCGCAGTTCCACTCGCCGCAGGGCAGGGTGAGCAGGTTCAGTCCGTGGTCGTCGCGCTCGAGGAGGCGGCCCAGGCTCGCCTGGGTCATGCCGCCGTACTTCTCCCTCCACTTCATGTGGCACGACACGTCGCCGTACATGGCGGCGTTCTCATCGCGCCAGCGCTGCATGAAGGCCTTCGTCTGCGGCGTCACGCGCACGAACATCACGCCCGAGTTGAAGGGGATGATGTAGTCCCTCACCGTGTAGGCGAGATCGAAGTCGCGGTCCCACACGTCGTCGATGCCGTTCACCACGAACGTGTCGCTGTCGATGAGGCAGATGCGGTCGCCGACCGGCGCCTCCACGATCGTGCGGCACCAGAGATCCAGCTTCTGAGTGTTGACGACGAACCTGGCGTCGCGCCGGACTCCCCGGATCGGCTCCGGCTCGACGGGCTTCACGTTGATCGTCCAGCCCGGACAGTGCCGCTGCGCGGTGTAGTCGAGCACGCGCCCCATGCGCGCGTAGATGCTCCCCTCGCCGCCGAAGTACGGGCCTTCCAGCCGCGGCCGCCTGTGGTGGTCACGCATACTGCTGCTCCCGCCGGTGCATCGGCCTTCCTCACGGCGCGATTCCGGCTTTCTGGTTCATGCCGCGGCGCACGGAGGTGTGCGTCGCATCCGGCTCAGGGTCGCCGTCCGTGTGACACGCGGCCGTGGCACCGCGGGGTCCGGAAAGACCGGGTTCCGGCACCGCCGCGTCCACACCCGCGGGGTCCACGGCCGGGGATGCGTCACGCGTAGCTGCGCGCCTGCATCAGGTACAGCTCGGCGTACAGCCCGTCGTTCAGCAGCAGGTCGTCGTGGCCGCCCAGCTCCGCCACGGTGCCTGCGTCGATCACCAGGATCAGGTCGGCCGAGCGCACGGTGCTGAAGCGGTGCGTCACCAGCAGCGTCACGGCGCCGCGGGCCGCGCCGGAGCGCGCCTCCAGCACGTAGCGCTCGAACAGCGCGTGCTCGGTGGGGGCGTCCAGGCTGGCGGTGGGCTCGTCGAAGAACACCACCAGCGGGTCGCGGCGCAGAAGGGCGCGCCCCACGGCCAGCTTCTGCCACTGGCCGGTGGACATGTCCACCCCGCCCTCCCAGCGCGCCCCCAGCTGGGTGTCCAGCCCGCCGGGAAGCTTGCCCGGGACGTCGGCCGCGCCCGCGCGCTCCAGGGCGCCCCGCACGGCGCCGCGGTCGTCCAGCCGCGGCAGGTCTCCCACGCCCACGGCGTGCTGGGCGGTAAGCTCGAAGCGGGCGAAGTCCTGAAAGGCGGCCGACAGCCGCGCGCGCCACGCCTCGATTCCGATCTCCGCCAGGTCCACCCCGTCCACCAGAATGCGCCCTTCGGTGGGCTCGTACATGCGGCAGAGCAGCTTGACCACCGTGGTCTTGCCCGCGCCGTTCTCGCCCACCAGCGCCACCACGGCGCCCGCGGGAATGCGGAAGGAGACGTCGCGCAGCGCCCAGCGCTCCGTTCCGGGGTAGCGGAACGACACGCGGTCGAAGACGATCCCTTCCGTGAGCCGCGCCGGCGCGGGGCGGCTTCCGCCGCGGCCGGCGGCGCGGGCGTAGTCCTGCAGCCAGAGCAGCCGCCCGGCGGCGCGGAACGCCTCGCCCAGCCGGGCCACGCGGGCCACGGGGTAGATCACCGCGCCATGGACCTGCTGCGCCAGGTACACCACCATCACCACCTCACCCGCGGTGGCCCGCCCCTGCCCGGCGCGCCAGAGCATCAGCCCCACCGCGCCCACGTATCCCACCAGAAAGAACAGCTCGCCCGCGCCGTTCAGCAGGGCGGCGCGGCGCTCCACCGCCAGCGTGCCGCGCCACGCCTCGCGCCACGCGCGGCGAAAGCGGGAAAGGATCTCCCCCTGCAGCCCGAACACCCGCAGCTCCATGCCGGCGTTGCGGTCCACCGCAAGCGCCCGGAGGTGCCGGGCCCGCCGCGCGGGCTCGCCGAAGCGCTCCTCGGCGTCGCGGAACCACCGCTGCCGCAGGGTGGAGATGGGGAGCATGGGAAGGGCGAAGGGCACCAGCAGGAGCAGCCAGGGGCTGGCCAGGGCCAGCGCCACCAGGGTACCCACGCCCGCCACCAGGGCGTTGGCGGCGTTGATGAGCAGGTTGAGGGATTTTCCCAGCACCCCCTGCTTCTGTCGCAGCAGCTCAAGCCGGTCCTGGATGTCGGGGCGCTCGTGGTGCTCCAGCCCGGGCAGCTCCCCCGCCAGCCGCGCGATCTCGCGGTCGAAGGCGAACCCCACCCGCTCGGTGAGCCCCACGCGGATCCAGCTCCCCGTCCACATCCCCACGAACCAGAGCACCCGGGTGGCGGTGATCCCCGCCGCGCCCATCGCCAGCAGCCGCAGGTCGCGGTTCACCACGCCGTCGGCCATCAGCTTGAGGCACCAGGCGAAGAGGGGGAACCGCAGAAAGCCGATCGGCTCCAGCAGCAGCGCCAGCGACCGCCAGCGGTCGGTGCGCCACGCGGTGCCCAGCAGAAGGCGCAGTGCGCGCCAGCGCTCACCCATGCTCCACCTCCTCCGCGGCCACGGCGGCGAAGCGGTCCGCCTGCAGCGAGTACATTTCCGCGTAGCGTCCGCCGGCCGCCATCAGTTCGTCGTGGGTCCCGTCCTCCACCACGCCGCCCTCGCCGATCACCACGATGCGGTCGGCGCGGCGCACGCTGGACAGGCGGTGCGAAACCAGGATGGTGGTCACGTCCCTGGTCAGCTCCAGCAGCCGCTCGAAGAGCTCCGTCTCCGCCCGCACGTCCAGGCTGGCGGTGGGCTCGTCCAGGATCAGCAGCCCCGCCCCGCCGCGCACGGCGGCCAGGGCCCGGGCCAGGGCGATGCGCTGCCACTGGCCGCCGGACAGGTCCACGCCTCCCTCGAACTCGCGGGAAAGGACCGTGTCCCACCCCCGGGGCATCCGCTCCAGCAGCGCCGCGCCGCCGGAGTCGCGCAGCGCGCCTTCCAGCGCCGCCGTGTCGTGCATCCCGCGCAGGTGGCCGAAGCCCACGTTCTCGCGCAGGGGAAGGCGGTAGCGCACGAAGTCCTGGAAGATGACGGCGATGCGCCCCCGCGCCCGCTGCGGCGGCGTGCCGTCCACGGTGATCCGTCCCTCCTGCGGCTCGTACAGCCCGCAGAGGAGCTTGATGAGCGTGCTCTTTCCCGCCCCGTTCTCGCCCACGATGGCGAGCGACTGCCCGGCGGGGATCTCCAGGTTCAGCCCCGCGAGGGTGGGGTTCTGCCGCCCGCGGTAGGTAAAGCACACGTCCCGCAGCCTCACCGCCACCGCCCTGCCCTCCCCCGTTGCCTCGGCGGCGGGGGCGGGGGGTGACGCCAGGCGGAAGCGTGCGCGCAGCGTGGTCACCCGCTCCGACAGGTGCAGCGCCTGCGCCGTCCAGTTCTGCGCGTCGCCCAGCATTCCCAGGTCGGCCGTGGCGAGCACCGCCTGGACGAAGACGAAGAGCGCGGCCAGCTCCACGTCGCCGCGGCTGGCGGCCAGTCCCAGGGCGCCCAGCACCACCGCGTGCGACACTCCCAGGGCCACGATGGCGGCGGCGTTCAGCCGCCGGTCGGCCTTGCGGTCGCGCCACAGCACGCCCAGCGCCTCCAGCCAGGCGTCGCTGTAGCGCGACACCGTCCACCCGGCCAGGCCAAAGATGCGCAGCTCCTTGGCGGCCGCCGGGTCCACGGCCAGCGAGCGCAGGTAGTCGGCGCGGCGCAGGTGTGCGGCACCGTGGCCCCGCCCGATCTTGTTGAGGTAGACGCGGTTGGTGAGCTGCCAGGCGGCGGCGAGGGCCAGCGGCGCCCACCAGCGGAAGCCCAGCAGCACCACGAAGGCGCCCATGCCCTGCAGCCGGGCGGTGAGCACGCCGGACAGCTGCGTCACGGGACGCTGCAGCACGCCCAGCCGCTCGGCGTCCGCCACCGCCTCCAGCTCGTCGGCGAAGGCGGGGTCCTCCAGCGTGGCCACGCCGGGCGTTTCCAGCGTTACGCGGGCGACGGTGTGGTGCACCTCCAGGCCAAAGGCGGCGTCCAGCACGGCCGCCTGCTGCAGCAGAAGGTTGCCGCACACGGCCAGCGCGGCCATGCCCCCGGCCAGCGCGGCCAGCGCCAGGAGCGCGGGGGTGCCGGCGGCGCCGGACACCCCGTGCTCCACCACGCCGGGGACGGCCCGGATCAGGGCACCCGTCGCCAGGATGATCCCGGTGGGAAGGAGCCCCGACGCCAGGACCAGGACCCCGAACACCACCACCCGCGAGGGGGAGGCGCTCCAGAGCAGCCCCGCGAAGGCGCGCCAGCGCGAAAGGGTCGCGGTCACGAAGCCCCCTCCGCCCCGGGGGCC
>DATABT010000075.1:0-3425 GCA_036259455.1 Longimicrobium sp.
GCTCGCGTCCTCCCTCCCTTTCGTTGTCATCCACCGCCCCGGTCACCCTGAAGGAGGCGCGCGTCAACCTCAGCCGACATGACGAACGCCGACCGAAGGACCTTGCCTGCAGAACGCTGAAGCTGGATTTCTGCCGCGGAAGCTGCCTCACCGCGACGGAAAGAAGGACCTTCGGTCGCGCCGCAACCTGTTTCGTGGGTTCGGGTTGCGCGCGGGCGCTCCCTGAATAGAAAGGAATTCGGGCGAGGGCCGTCGAACGGGCGTGGCGCCTGCCCGGGCGAGTAGATTTCTCAGTTGGCGCCACAGGTCCGTGCACCGGCAGCGACACGGGGGCGCCTCCTTCGAAATGACAGCGGCGGCGCGAGCGACTTTCATCCCACAGGGTGCGCGTAGCGCCGAATGACTCAGGGTGACGTCGCTTTTCTTCCGATGCTCCCGCGTCCGCGACCATACCCTGTCGCGCGGCACTGGAAAACTCAACTCCGTTATCTCCGTTGACTCTGTGTGAGGCCAAATCGTTCCCGTCCGGCGGTCAGGATTCCGCCGCGACGGGCTTTCCCACCTTCGGCGCGACGGAGACGCGGTTGCGGCCGGCGTCCTTGGCGCGGTAGAGCGCGGCGTCCGCCTGGCCCAGCACCTCGCCGGGCGTCTCCGTGCAGTCCGGGCAGGCGCTCACCCCCAGCGACGCGGTGACGGAGAGCGGCTGGCCGTTGTAGTTGACGCTCTTCGACTCCAGGCTGCGGCGGATTCGCTCCGCCGCCTCGGCCGCCTGGCTCACGGTCGTCTCCGGCAGCAGCACGACGAACTCCTCGCCCCCCAGGCGCGCGGGGAGGTCCACGTCGCGAACGGTGGCCTGCAGCAGCTCCGCGACGTGCTGCAGCACGCGGTCGCCCGCCTCGTGGCCCCAGGTGTCGTTGACCTTCTTGAAGAAGTCCACGTCCAGCGCGATCACGCTGAACGGCCGCGCGTACCGGTCAAAGTACCCCGCCAGCGACGCCAGCCGCGCCTCGAAGGTGCTGCGGTTGGCCAGCCCGGTCAGCGGATCGGTGGACGCGCGCTGGTCCAGCGCCTCGAACCGCCGCGCGCTCCGCATGGGCAGGGGCGCGACGGAGCAGAGCATCCGCGCGATCTCCATCTCCCGGTCCCCCAGGCGGCCGGGCTCAGGGTGCCAGACGGCCACCGCGCCCATCGCCCGCCCGTCCAGCATCAGCGGGAGGATGGCGGCGGAGCGCGGCGGCGTCTCCCACCGCTCGGCGGCGGTCAGTAGCGGCAGGCGGTCGCGCTCCTTGCGCAGGTCCGCGTGGCGCAGCTCCACCCCGTGCTTTACCGCCAGCGCCAGCCGCGACTCGCCCTCGCCGAACCCCTCCGCGTCCAAGGGGATGGAGTCGCCGGAGACGTGCAGCACCTTGCCGCGCCCCGCATCGTCCGTCACCAGCGCCACGCCGGCGCCGGCCGCGCCCGTACCCTGCCGCACCGCGGCCGCCAGCTGACCGGCGAATTTGTCCAGCTCCAGCTCACCGGGAAGGGTGCGCACCGCGTCCGCCACCGCGCGCATCCCCGCCTCGGCGCGGCGCACGGCCTGCCGCGCCTTCAGCAGCCCCAGCAGCGTGGCGAGATGATGTCCCGCGCGCGCCGCCGCCGTCTCCGCGCCCGGCGGCACCATTCCGGGATACGCCAGCGCGAGGACGAGCACGCGCTCCTCGATCTCCACCGGGACGAGGAGCATCTCCCTGGCCCACGGGGCCGGCAGGCTCTTCTTCCCCTTCTCGATGCGCTGCGGCAGCCGCTCGTCCACCGCCCACGCGAAGGGGTGGCCGGCGAGGGATACGGGCGACTCCGGCGCGTCCACGTCCGGCGCCGCCACGCGCGAAAGGAGCGCCGCCGCCCGCTCCTCCCCTTCCCCCTCCGCGCGCCAGAGCGCGGCCTCGTGGGCGTCCGTGGCGCGCATCACCGTGGCCAGCGCCGTCTCCACCGCCTCCGCGTCCGTGGCCTCTCCGGAGCGGCGCGGGCGGGGATCGGCGGGTTCCACCGGCGCCGTCTTCCCCATTCGCCGGATCGATCCGCCGCCCGCCACCAGCGTCGCCAGCCCGGCCGCGATGGCCATCAACAGCACCCAGCGCAGGAGGATGGTCCACGACGGGAACGTCCCGTCCACCAGGTCCGCCAGGATCCCCAATGCGGCCACCGCGGCGACTGCGGGGAGGATGGACTTCGCCGGGGCGCGGCGCGCGAACACGCCCGCCCATCCCGCCGCCAGCGGGGCGACGGGCGAAGCGAGCGAGCCGGTGGCGACGATCAGCAGGTGCAGCGGGGGCCAGAGCGCGGCGACCGACGCGGCCTCCCTGCCGTGGACGCGGTGGGTCCAGACGTGCAGGCCCAGCAGGACGGCGACGGCCAGCGCCGCGCCCCACCACGGCAGCCGGGGCGCGGCGAACAGCGCGGCCAGGTAGGCCAGCGCGGACGCGGCGAGCGGCGGGACGGGTGCGCGGTCGCGAGAGGGAATGGTCAGGACGGCGGAAGGAGGTTGATGCGCGACGCGGCGGCCGCGGCGCCGAAACCGTTGTCGATGTTCACCACGGTCACGCCCTGCGCGCAGGAGTTCAGCATCCCCAGCAGCGCGCTGAGCCCGCCGAACGCGGCGCCGTACCCCACGCTGGTGGGCACGGCGATCACGGGAACGGAGACCAGCCCGCCCACGACGGAGGGCAGCGCGCCCTCCATTCCCGCCACCACGATGACGACGGAGGCGGAGCCCAGCGTTTCCCGCGCGGCGAGGACGCGGTGGATGCCGGCCACGCCCACGTCCGTCAAACGCTCCACGGGGTTGCCGAAGGCGCGCGCCGTCACCGCCGCCTCTTCCGCCACCGGCAGGTCGCTCGTCCCCGCGGTGACCACCAGGACGGAGCCGCGCGCCTTGCGCTCCACGGGTTGGGCGGCGGGGAGCCACGCCGTCCGCCCCAGCGGGTTGATCTCGATGTCCGGTAGCGCGCGCCGCAGCGGCTCCTCCGCCTCCGCGGAAAGGCGCGTGGCAAGGAATCCCTCGCCCCGCGCCGCGATGCGCTCCGCGATGGCGACCAGGTGCTCCGGCGTCTTGCCGGCGCCGAAGACGACCTCCGGGTACCCCTGCCGGAGCGCGCGGTGGTGGTCCACCCGCGCGAACTCCAGGTCCTCGACCGGGGCCCAGGCCAGCCGCCGCTCCGCCTCGTCCACCGCCACCGTGCCGCCGGCCACCCCGGCCAGCAGCGCCCGCAGCCGCTCGGGCGTCAAACCGCCGCTCCCTCGTACTGCGCCAGGTAGCCTTCCAGCAGTTCTTCCGCGCGAGCCAGCTCCCTGACCTCGAACAGCTCCTGGCGCAGGAACCGCCCGTTGGGCAGCCCCTTGGTGTACCACCCCAGGTGCTTGCGGAACTCGATCATCGCCTTTTC
>DATABT010000076.1:0-11751 GCA_036259455.1 Longimicrobium sp.
GCAGAAAGCCCACCGTGACAAACTGCGCGATCGCCGCGTTCTCGTCGAACCTGCCGTCTCGGTAGTACTCGTGATACCCCTTCGCGATGTGGTTCACCCCCACCGTCAGCTCCCCATCCGCCGCCACCGCCGCCGTGGGGATGGTGACGAGGCCGGAGGTGCCAGGCAGCGCCTGCGCGGCGGCTGGGGCCCAAGCGATCAGCGATCCTAGTGCGGCTCGATACAACCGCGGCGCGCCAGCGATGCGACGCTTCATCCACCGCCACCCTGGTCGTGCTGAGCACGGCAGGTGAGCGAATACACCTCATGATCAGGCACATCTGTCGACGTGAAATACACGTGCAACACGCCCGTTCCAACTCGCTTACATACCAATCCCGAGTCGAACCCGACGCTGGAAAACACGGTTGTTCCGCTGAGTTCCGCCCAAAGGTTTTCCCCTATCGCGACGTGCATGGCCAAGTCTCCGGGCAGTGCATCTAGCCAGACCACCTCCCGCCCGTCTGCCTCGCGGAACAGAGCTTCAACATTTACCGGAATGCCCACCTGCATCGGGACGATGGGGAACTCACGAAACTCGCACTTCACTCTGTACCACTTGTAGGCGTCAGTACCTTCGAAGCGAAGGAGGAGATACTTGAAGGTGCCCGCCTCGTGACACGTGAGTTCGGCTTGGGTCCCTCCCTGCGTGACCCCTATGAACGCTCCTCCATGACCGGAAACGCTGAACTGCACAATTCCTTCGCCGAAATGCTCATCCAGGTCGAGCGGAGTTTCAACCCATGCGAGGATCTCTTCAGGTTCTTCGCAGAAGATCTCTACCTCTGCTCCCGAGCCATCCGCGAGCGCCATTCCTATCCTCGAGGTGCCAACTGCCTGACATTTCACAAGCCACGCAAACGAAAGCTCGTCTTGCCAGACAAGGGCGATTGGATCCACCACTCGCGCCGTCCTGACGAACCGGTTTCCGATCTCCACCTCAAGATAGGCTATTTCTCCGAGTCGCTTGACAATGGGTTCTTCAATCAACTCCACGAGCCGGGCGTTCAAATCAGGACTTGCCGGCGTATCGCAGGCTGCCGTCATCAACACCGCCGCAAGCGTGATCGCGAGAGCTAGGGTTCGCATGGCTCACATTCTGATGCAAGGGTAAAGATAACGGCATCACCGGAGCGGCGAGTGGAGCACCCATCGGCCGATCTCATCCAGGTGCTGCCCCGTCCGGAACCGCCGGCCGCCGGGGACGAAGCCGTAGTAGCGGTACTCCCAGCGGAACGCGTCGGCGGCTCGGAGGCGGAGGGCGTGGGGACGCGGATGCTTCGGCACGCCGAGGGGGATGCGCAGCGTGGCGCCGCCGTTCCTGCCCTGCCCGCTCGTAGTGACGAACCAGCCGAGATCCACCTCGCCGAACTGCCGCACCACGTCGAGACGGATTCCCCGCTGGTTCCCCAGGAACTCGCCCGCGGTAGCCTGCACCGTCAGGCCGTGCCGCAGGTCGCGCCATCCCGCTTCGACCAGCGCGGTGCGGCTCTCGAGCGGGTGCAGCCGCCAGTCGGATCGCGCGTACGAGGCCAAGCCCGTGCGGCCCAGCTCGGCGCCGGCGAACCAGCGGGCGCTGGGCGAGTACGCACGCGCCTGCACGTCGGCGCCATAGCGGCTGGGCGTGAAGGCGCCCGCGGTGGCGTGCACGAACACGTTGCGCGGCAGCCGCAGCGTCTGGCTGAGCGTCACCAGCCCGGGGCGAACGCGCGATTCGCCCGTGGGCAGGTCGTCCTGCAGGGTGAACAGCGCCTGGGCGGAGAGCCGCAACCCCCGCCGCAGCGCGATCCGCACTTCCGGCGCTACGCCCGTTCGCGAGCGGACGGGCTCGTCGTAATCGCCAAAGCTCGCTTCGAACCACGGATGGACGACGACGTCGATTCGGCCGTACGAGGAGCTGGCGCGGGGCGCGGAAAAGAGATCCGCGGGCACACCGGACAGGCTGAGCGACATCCGCGCGCGCAGCCCATCCACCCATTCCGAGTCCGCCGAATCGCGTGCGGGCGCCGCGGCCGTGTACCGCGCGGTTCCGAGCGGCACGCCATCGACGGTGGGAACCAGCACGAGCTCATCGCCCGCACCGAGCGTGGGAAGCAGCCGCGCGGCCACCTCGTTCAGCCCGAGGCGCAGATCGCGATGGCGCGTGTTCTCGAAGGTGACGAAGACGCGTTGGCCGTCCACGACGGCGGCGACGTTCGCGAACCCGCCGGCGGCAAGCGTTTGTGGGATGAGAATCCCGTCCGCGGAGGACGAGGCGGCCACAGGCGGTTGCGGCGACGGATCGACAATCTCCTGGGCGCGCAGGTGTGCGGGTATCGCCAGGCAGGCCAGCAGATGAAGCGAGCGGGCCATTCGCATCGACGCCCAGTCATGCCGCATCGCCGCTTTCCGCGCTGAAGGAAGGATCGCTCGCGCAACGAATCGGCACGTAACAAGCGCAGCGAATCCTACATTACGCTTCCGCACACTTTGTCGTCAAGTGGATTGACCGCATTCAAGCGCCGCAGGAGGCTCGAGCCCCCTTGCCGAGCGCGCGGGGCGGAGGAACGAAGAAAGGACGCGGAGGATGGCATCGAGCCCTCCGCGTCCTCTCTTCTTTCCTCGCGCCGTCCGCGTAACACGTCATCCCGCGGGAGCGCCGTTCATCCCCCCGTGCTTACTGGTGGATGCCCAGGTTGTGCAGGATGAAGGCGTAGCGGAACGCCGTCTCGCGCAGCGCGTCGTAGCGCCCGGACGAGCCGCCGTGGCCCGCGCCCATGTTGGTGCGCAGGATGAGGACGTTGTCGTCCGTCTTCATCGTCCGCAGCCTGGCCACCCACTTGGCCGGTTCCCAGTACGCCACGCGCGGGTCGTTCAGCCCCGTCGTCACCAGCATGGTGGGGTAGGACTTGCGCTCCACGTTGTCGTACGGCGAGTAGGACAGCATGTAGCGGTACTCGGCCTCGTTGGCCGGGTTGCCCCACTGCTCCCACTCGCCCGCCGTAAGGGGGATGCTGGCGTCGGCCATGGTGTTGATCACGTCCACGAAGGGGACGTCCGCAATCACGACCCTGAACAGGTCCGGGCGCATGTTCACCACCGCGCCCATCAGCAGCCCGCCGGCGCTGCCGCCGCGGATGGCCAGCCGCTCGCTGCTGGTGTACCGCTCGCGCACCAGGTGCTCCGCCACCGCGATGAAGTCGGTGAAGGTGTTGCGCTTGTTGAGCATCTTGCCCTGGTCGTACCAGGCGCGGCCCATCTCCTGCCCGCCGCGGATGTGCGCGATGGCGTAGATCACCCCGCGGTCCAGCAGGCTCAGGTTGGCCGTGCTGAAGGTGGGGTCCGTGCTGCTGCCGTAGGAGCCATACGCGTACAGCAGCATGGGTCGCGAGCCGTCGCGCTGCAGCGGCTTCCTGTAGACCAGCGACACCGGCACCATCGTTCCGTCGCTGGCGCGGGCCCAGGTGCGCTCCGTGGCGTACTGCGAGGGGTCGTACCCGCCCAGCACCTCGTTCTGCTTGCGCAGTTCGCGGCGGCGGCTGGCCATGTCGTAGTCGAACACCGAGAACGGCGTCACCATCGACTGGTAGCCAAAGCGCAGCGTGGAGGTGTTGTACTCCCGGTTGCTCCCCGGGCTGGCCGTGTAGACGGGTTCCTCGAACTCGATGACGTGCTCGTCGTTGGTGCGGATGTCGCGAACGCGGATCTGCCGCAGGGCGTTGGTGCGCTCGTACATCACCAGGTGGTCGCGGAACACGTCGAAGCCGTCCAGCAGCACCGTCTCGCGGTGCGGCACCAGGTCGCGCCAGCTGGCGCGCGAGGGGTCGCTCTCCGGCGCGGTGACCAGCTTGAAGTTGTTGGCGCCGTCCGCGTTGGTGCGGATCACGAACCGGCCGTCCTGGTGGCTCACCGTGTACAGCAGGTCCTTCTGCCGCGGCGACACCACGCGGAACGGGTCGTTGGGCCGGTTCGCCGGCACCACCCACGCCTCGCTGGTGGTAAAGGAGCCGCTGGAGAGCACCAGGTACGCGTCGTCCTTGGTGCGGTAGATGCCCACGCGGAACAGCACGTCCGGCTCGTGGAAGATCATCTGGTCCTGCGCCGTGGGCGTGCCCAGCGTGTGGCGGAAGATGCGGTCGGGGCGATGGGCCTCGTCCGTTTTGGTGTAGAAGAGCGTGCGGTTGTCCGCCGCCCACGTGGCGCCAAAGTGCACGCTGTCCACGGCGTCGGGAAGGATCTGCCCCGTCTGCAGGTCCTTCACCATCAGCGTAAAGCGCTCGGAGCCCGCCGTGTCGACGGAGAACGCCAGCAGCCGGTGGTCGGGGCTCACGCTGAAGGCGCCCAGCGTGTAGTACCGCTTGCCCTGCGCCATCTGGTTCTGGTCGAAGATGACCTCTTCCGGCGCCTCCATGCTCCCCCGCCGCCGCGCGTAGATGGGATACTGCTTTCCCTCCTCCGTGCGCGAGTAGTACAGATAGGGCCCGACGCGGTCCGGCACGTTGGTGTCCGTCTGCTTGATGCGCCCCAGGATCTCCTGGTACAGCGTCTCCTGCAACTGCCGCGTGGGCGCCATCACCGTGTCGGTGTAGCGGTTCTCCGCCTCCAGGTAGGAGATGACCTCCGGGTTGTTGCGGTCGCGCAGCCAGAAGTAGTTGTCCACCCGCAGGTCGCCGTGCATGGTGTCCGTTTTCGGGATGACGCGCGCGACGGGCGGCGCCGGCAGGTTCTGCGCGACGAGTTGCGGGGCCGGCGCCGCGGCGAGCGCGGCGGCGAGGAGCGCCAGAAGGCGCGGCGTGGTTCGCGGCATGGCTGCAGCAGGGATCGAAAGGGGAGATGCGAAAAACTTAGCACGAACACAGTAATCGTCCGCCGCCGCGCGCGACAGGGGATCATGCACGCGGCGGCGGAACGGATCTGCCCAACGAGGCTATCAGAGGCACGGCCCGCCCGACACGGGCCATCTCATGCCCCCGCGCGTCCCCATTCGTGCGGCGGGAGAACCGTCCAGACGGAGAACGAGAGGACCCGATGCCGCGCGGAAAGATCTACGGAGACATCACGCAGACCATGGGCGACACGCCCCTCATCCAGCTCAACCGCCTGGGCGCGGGGCTGCCGGGGCGCATCGTCCTCAAGCACGAGGGCTTCAACCCCTTCAACTCCGTCAAGGACCGCATCGGCGCGGCCATGGTGGACGACGCAATCGAACGCGGCGTGCTGCGCCCGGGAATGGTGGTGGTGGAGCCCACCAGCGGCAACACCGGGATCGGCGTGGCGTACGCGGCGGTGGCGCGCGGATTCCGCTGCATCTTCACCATGCCGGAGACCATGACGCTGGAGCGCCGCAACATGCTCCGCGCGCTGGGCTGCAGGCTGGTGCTCACCGAGGGGCCCAGGGGGATGAAGGGCGCCATCGCGCGCGCGGAGGAGATCGTGGGCAGGCTGGGCGGCCGCGGGTGGATGCCGCGCCAGTTCGACAACCCCGCCAACCCGCGCATCCACTACCGCACCACCGGCCCGGAGATCTGGGCCGACACGCAGGGCGGGGTGGACGTCTTCGTGGCCGGCGTGGGCACGGGCGGCACCATGACCGGCGCGGGCAGGTACCTGCGCGAGCAGAAGCCGGACATCCGCATCGTCTGCGTGGAGCCGGCGGAGAGCCCGGTGATCTCCGGCGGACAGCCGTCGCCGCACAAGCAGCAGGGGATCGGCGCGGGCTTCATCCCCGGCAACCTGGACACGGGCGTGTTCGACGAGGTCGTCACCGTCACCAACGACGACGCCATCGCCACGGCGCGCCGGCTGGCGCGCGAGGAGGCCATCTTTGCCGGCATCTCGTCCGGCTCCATCACCTGGGCGGCGCTGCAGGTGGCCGCGCGGCCGGAGATGGAGGGCAAGCTGATCGTCTCCGTGATCTGCGACTTCGGCGAGCGCTATCTCTCCAACCCGGTCTATGCCGAGCTCCCGGACGCGGACTACGGCGAGTTCGAGGAAGCCCTGGCCCCGGAGCCGGTGCCGGCATAACTCCGGAAGACGGGTCGCGCGGAGGGCAAGAGACAGGACGTGGACGGGATCATCCCGCTCCGCGTCCTCTTTCTCTTCTCCAGCCCCTGCGCGTGCTGCTGTCGTCGATGATGCGCGTCCCGGCGCCCTTGCTGAAAGTGTCACCTGCGCAGGACACACACACGCGCCACGCGCGAGCCGAAACCATTCTAAATAGTTGAGTATCTATTGATTTACGATCACGGAGCAGAGTGGCAGGCGGAGTGCTTATGGTGATAGCGGAAGCCGGTGCGAGCACCGGCACCTCCGGTCCCCCTTCCCCGCCGCGCGAGCCATGCTCCGCGCGCTGATGGCATAGATTAAGATTTCGCGAGACCGCGGCCCGGATTTCACCGGGCCGCGTTTTCGTATGTGCAGCATTTACAAGCACTACGCTTTTTGGATATACCACATTTGCGCGCCTGTGGCCAAAAGAGTGCGGGAGTGATCACGCTGTGTTCACTCCGGTTGCTTCAGGGGACTGGACGGACGCTCCGGACGTGATTACGTTCGACCCTGAACGCAGCACACAAGGAGCCCGAAATGCCCCAGACCAGGCGACCGTGGCGCACTCTCGTTACTGGCGGGCCAACCGGCCGATTTACCCGCGAAGAGATCCGCAAGGCGGTGCAGGAGGTCAAGGCCGAGCGCCAGGCCGAAGAGGCGGCCGCCCGGAAGAAACAAACCCGGAAGTAGCATCGCGGTCCGCCCCCCTGCTGCAATGCGGTGGGCGCAGCGGCCGCTACGAACGCGGCATTTTTCTCAACTGCCCCTTTGATGCGGCGTACCGGCCGATTTTCGAAGCGCTGGTGTTCGCCATTCACGACTGCGGGTTCGAGGCGCGATCCGCGCTGGAGGCGGAGGACGGGGGCGAGGAGCGGATACGGAAGATCAAGCGCATCATCCGCGAGTGCCGATTTGGCGTACACGACATCTCGCGCGTGCAGCTGGATCCCGACAACGGGCTGCCCCGCTTCAACATGCCGCTGGAGCTGGGCCTGTTCCTGGGTGCGCAGGAGTACGGCGCCGGGGTCCAGAAGAACAAGCGCTCCCTGGTCCTGGACACCGAGCCGTATCGTTATCAGAGGTTTTGCTCGGACCTCGCCGGGCAGGACATCCGCGCGCATCACGACGACCCCGCGTTTGCCGTTGCCGCGGTGCGCGCCATGCTTTCCACGGCGCTGAACGGCACCGCGCGTCTCCCCGGCGCCGCTGCGATCCGGACGAGGTACGACCTCTTTCGCGCCGACCTTCCGGACATCTGCGGGCAGCTGCACGTGACGGTGGATGAGTTGCAGTTCGTCGAACTCCGCGCCTTCATCATGGAGTGGCTGGCGGAGCATCCGCTTCCGTAACGGGCGCGGCGCCTCGCGGATCCATCGAAAACCAGAGGACGCAGAGCCGTGAGGACGCAGAGCCCGTGACGCCGTCTCCGCGTCCTCCCTGATCCCGATCAGCCGGCGTGCGTGGCCCAGGCGCGGGTGGCGGCGAGGGCGCGGCGCCAGCCGGCGAGCAGGGCCTCGCGGCCGGAGGCGTCCGCCGCGGGCTCGAAGACGCGCTCGTCGGGGCGGGCGGCGTGGAACTCTTCGGGCGTGGCCCAGAAGCCGGTGGCGAGCCCCGCCAGTCCGGCGGCGCCGCGGGCCGTCATCTCCACCATCGACGGGCGGCGGACGGGCATCCCCAGGACGTCCGCCTGGAACTGCATCATCCAGTTGTTGGCCGTGGCCCCGCCGTCCACGCGCAGCTCGCCGATCCGCACGCCCGCATCCCCCTCCATCGCCTCCGCCACGTCGTGCGTGGAGAACGCCATCGCCTCCAGCGCGGCGCGGACCAGGTGCGCCCGCGTGGTCCCGCGCGTCAGCCCGACGATCGTCCCCCGCGCGCCGGGCTCCCAGTGCGGCGCTCCGAGGCCCGTAAAGGCGGGGACGAAGTAGACGCCGTCGTTGGACGCCAGCGAACGGGCCAGGAACTCCGTCTCGCCCGCGTTCTCCACGATGCGCAGGCCGTCGCGCAGCCACTGCACCGCGGCGCCGGCGATGAAGATCGATCCCTCCAGCGCGAACGCCCGCTCGCCGCGCGGGCCGCAGGCGGCGGTGGTCAGCAGGCCGTGGCGCGACTCCACGGGATCGTCGCCCGTGTGCACGAGGAGAAAGGCGCCGGTGCCGTAGGTGTTCTTGCTCTGCCCCGGGGTCCAGCAGCCGTGCCCGTACAGCGCGGACTGCTGGTCCCCCGCGATGCCGGCCACGGGCACCTCGGCGTCCCAGACGCGGCCCTCCGTGGTACCGTACACCTCGGACGACGCGCGTACTTCCGGGAGCACGGCCGCGGGCACGCCGAACAGGTCCAGCATGGCGGGGTCCCACGCCCCGGTGCGGAGGTCGTACAGCAGGGTGCGCGAGGCGTTGGTGGGGTCCGTAAGGTGCAGGCGGCCGCCGGTCAGGCGCCACACCAGCCAGCTGTCGATGGTGCCCGCCGCCAGCTCGCCGGCCTCGGCGCGGGCGCGGGCGCCGGGGATGTGGTCCAGCAGCCACGCCAGCTTGGTGGCGCTGAAGTACGGGTCGATGACCAGCCCCGTGCGCCGCCGCACCTCCGGCTCGTGGCCGGCTTCCTTGAGCGCGCGGCAGGTATCCGCCGTGCGCCCGTCCTGCCAGACGAGCGCGTGATGAATGGGCTGCCCCGGCGCGCGGTCCCAGACGACGATGGTCTCGCGCTGGTTGGTGATGCCGATGCCGCGGATGGCCTCCATGCGGACGCGCGCCTCCGCCGTGGCCACGCGCGCCACGCGGCGGGTCACGTCCCAGATCTCCTCGGCATCGTGCTCCACCCACCCCGGCCGCGGAAAGTGCTGCGTGAACTCGCTGTACGCGCGCCCGCGCACCTGCCCGTCCCGGTCGATGACCAGACAGGTGACGCCCGTGGTGCCTTCGTCGATGGCGAGGATCATGGCTGCAGGAGGTGGAGGTGTGGATTGGATTCAGGCCAGCGGCGCCGATCGCGTCCGCAGAGTCCGGGCCGGAGGCACGAGCTGCCTACGCCGCCTCCAGCCGCCCGAAGCCGTAGCGCCAGCCGTGGCGCTCGATCAGGTCCAGCATCCGCACGACGGGGAGGCCCATCACGGCGAAGTAGTCGCCATCGATGCGCTCGACCAGGGCGCTGCCGAAGCCCTGGATGCCGTAGGCCCCGGCCTTGTCCATGGGCTCGCCGGTGTCGACGTACTCCTCGCAGGCGCGGCGGTCCAGCGCGCGAAAGCGCACGCGCACGCGCTCCAGGCCGCTCTCCACGCGCCCGCCGTGCGCCACCGCCACGCCGGTGCAGACCTCGTGCTCCCGGCCGGAGAGGCGCATCAGCATCTCGATGGCGTGCTCGCGGTGGCGCGGCTTGCCCAGCACGTCGCCGTCGATCACCACGATGGTGTCGCTGCCGACGACCAGCGCGTCGGGCCGGCCGGCGGCGATCTTGAGCGCCTTTTCGCGTGACAGGCGCTCGGCGTGCTGCGGCGGCGTCTCGCCCCGCAGGTAGCTCTCGTCGATGTCGGCGGGGAGCGTCTCGAAATGCAGCCCCAGGCGGCCGATCAGCTCGGCGCGGCGGGGGGACTGCGAGGCGAGCACCAGCGGGGGCGGCGTGTGCGTATGCGGCATCGAAAGACTCAACGTTCCAGGATCAGCGTCACGGGGCCGTCGTTCACCAGCTCCACGTCCATCATCGCGCCGAACTCGCCGGTGCCGAGGGGGAGCCCGGTGGCGCGCAGCAGATCCACGAAGCGCTCGTAGAGCGGAATGGCGATCTCCGGGCGCGCGGCGCCCACGAAGCTGGGGCGGCGGCCCTTGCGCGCGTCGCCGTAGAGCGTGAACTGCGAGACGACCAGCAATCCGCCGCCCGCCTCCTGCACGGAGCGGTTCATCTTCCCCTCGTCGTCGGGAAAGATGCGCAGCCCCACGACCTTGTCCGCCATCCACGCGAGCGCATCCTCCGAATCCCCGTCCGTAAAGCCGGCAAGGAGGAGGAGGCCGCGGCCGATCTCGCCGGTGACACGGCCTTGGACGGTGACCCGGGCGCGGGAGACGCGCTGCAGAACGACGCGCATCAGCGCTTCTCCCCCACCACCTGCACCATGGGCGGCGAGGCGAGAAACGCGGATGGATCGGCGGCGCGCGCGGCCCAGACGGCGTCGAACGCCAAGCGGTCGCCTGCCGCGAGGTAGCCGGTGGCCACCAGGTGCGGGAGGAAGTTGTCGAAGAAGGTGCGCGGCCACTGCCAGAGCGCGTCCCCCGGCCGCGCGACGCGGGCGATGGGGGTGATGGAGACGATCTCCAGCCCCGCGTCGTGCATCATCCGCGGCAGGCGGGTGCCCACGTTGGGATCGCCGCCGCCGTCGCGCCACGACGCCACGACGGCCTGCACCACGCGGTGGACGGCGGGATCCTCCGGCGCGACCTGGAAGGCACCGTAGTTCGAGTAGTCGTGCACCACCAGCCGCCCACCGGCCTTGAGCGCCTTCGCCGCGCCCGCGACGACGGCTTCGGGGCGGCGGAGGAAGGTGAGGACCCAGCGGGCGTACGCGCCGTCGAAGCTCTCCGGCGGGAACGAGAGATGCTCGACGTCCTGCACCTCCACCGCGACGTTCGTCAGCCCCATCGCCGCCGCGCGCGCCTGCAGGTGCGCCACGAAGCGCGGCGACACGTCCACGCCCGTGACGCGTCCCCGCGGGCCGACCAGGCGCGCCAGGTCCAGCGTGGCGTACCCCGGGCCGCAGCCGATGTCCAGCAGGTGGCTTTCCGGCCCGAAGCCGCCGCGCTCCCACGCGTCCGCCGCCTCGCGGGCCCACACCTGGTGCTGAAAGCCGAGCCGGAGCAGCTCGTCGTCGTCCGTGCCCAGCAGGTACTCGTTTTCCTCGCGCATCGTCCGCCGTTGGTGGGTACGCGCGGAAAATAGGGTGAGGGGGTGAAAGGGTGAAAGGGTGAAAGGCATCGGGACGGCACGAGCAAACTCCGTCCACTCCGTTGACTCCGTGTGAGGCCCGTCTTTTTCCCGGACCAGCAAAAGAATCCGCCCCTCTGCCGGAAGGCCGGGGAGGGGCGGATTGCATCCATCAACCGGGCGCCGTTACTGGCGGCACTCGCCGTTGGGACCGACGACGGGCTTGTCCACCAGCGGGCGCGCGTCGCGGTTGGCGATGGTCTCGGCCACCGAGCCGATCAGCCCGGCCACGCGCGCCAGCTTGTCGTACTCGATGTACTGCGGCTCGTCCGTGAGCATGTGGTAGTCGCTGTGGCCGCCGGTGGTGAAAAACGTCACCGGGATGCCGTAGCGGGCGTAGTTCCAGTGGTCCGACCGGCAGTAGATGTTCTGCGGATGGCCGTTGGCGTCCATCGAGTAGTCGAAGGTGAAGCCGTGGTTGCCCGTGCGATTCACCTCCTCCACCAGGTCGCCGAGCTCGGTGGACAGACGGCGCGAGCCCACGAGCTCCAGGTACCCGGGCCCGCCGTTGGCCAGGTCGCCCGCGGCGCCGCGGCCGATCATGTCGATGTTCAGCTGCGCCACGATGGCGTCGCGCGGCACCGTCGGCTCGCGGGTGAACTGCTCGGAGCCGAGCAGCCCCTTCTCCTCCGCCGTGTGCCAGACGAAGAGGACGGACCGCGCCGGCCGCTGGCTCCCTTCCAGCGTCGCCATCCGCTCCGCGATCTCCAGCAT